>NZ_AJLG01000023.1 GCF_000258495.1 Pedobacter agri PB92 | reverse complement strand
ACGTACACACTTGCTTTATTTTGATAATCTCAACCAGGTAGATTCTGTTTTAAAATACTCATTGCTTAATGCGAAAATAGATGAGGAATTATACGAGGAAATGCCTTTATTACCCACCACAACAGGTAACCTTTACACCACCTATACCAATATCCTAGCCAACTATACCAAACAAAAAGATTACCGTAACGCAAAAGTATTTTTAACCAAAGCGGATGAATTACTGAATAAAAGCGGAAAACTTTTAGAATATGAAGATTTAATTAGAGGTGGTGAAGCTCGCTCCAATTATTACGCAGCCGTTGGCGACAAAAATAAGGCGCTAAAAGCAGCTAATGATGTAAACCAACTTCAAAAAGAAAATTATGAAGTAGAAAATACGCAGGCTGTGGCTGAAATGGGCGCTTTGTATCAGATTCAAGCTAAAGATAATTCGATAGAGCGTTTAAATGAGGATATTAAATTGAACACACTAAAATTAGAGCGCAACAAATTGACTTTAGTCATTACCGCACTCATCATTTTAATTCTGTTGATTGTGATATTTCTCTTTTACAGCATTTACAAGCAACGCAAGTTAAAACAAGAGAAAGAAAATGTACAGTTGCAACAACAGTTGTTGCGTACCCAGATGGAACCGCATTTTATATTTAACACCCTTTCGGCTTTACAAAGTTTTATCCGTTTAGATGAAAAAGATGAAGCCATAAAATACCTGAACCAGTTTAGCCGATTGTTGAGAAGCAGCCTGGAGCTTAGCCGGGAAAAGCTGGTTCCTTTGCCGCAAGAGATTGAAACGTTGGAAAACTATTTAAGTTTACAGCAAATGCGCTATAACAACATCTTCAGGTTCAGTATCGATGCGCCATTTACTGATGATCTGGACATGGTGATGCTGCCTCCAATGTTAATACAACCTTTCGTAGAAAATTCAATTCTCCATGGAATCAACCTGAATGATAAGCAAAGTTTTATCGAAGTGAATTTTACACTTCATGGTAAAATGCTTACCGTAACTATTATCGACAGCGGTAAAGCCATCAGCGAGAAGAAACCGCAGAATCATCAGTCACTCTCAGGAATTATCAGTAAGGAACGATTACAGTTATTGGGCAAAGAACGAAATCAAACAGCAGGAATCACCCAAAGTAAAGAGGCCGGCGGCGGTACAAAAGTTACGCTAAATATTCCGGTAAGCCAAAATGAACGCATTGCCTGATTAGCTAAAAACACCAGTTTCTCGGCGAATAATAAATGAACACCTGCGAATGCTAATCGGAGCAAAAATTCAAAAAAATCTTATTTAAATTTAAATTGAGGGATGTAAAAATATCTAGAAGATGTTTTTCCTGCAGAAATCAGCTTTGAAAAATAGTATAAATTTAAAAAAATGAGATCTTATACGATGAGAATATTCTCGCTAATCTTTTTATTCAGCCTTAGCTGCAGCTACGGTTTTTCTCAGGAGAGAAACATCGAAAGCAGCGTGCTGGCAAAAAATATATTTGCGCAGTTAAAACTCAAACAAGGCGATGTTAATGAAGAACTTTATGTAGAAAAGGTTTTGCCTAACATGAAATCGCAAACGGTAATGGTTATACCGAAATATCGAAAAAATGAACCAGATGGCTATGGAAATTATTATTTAGAATTAGATGCCTACATTATTATTGCTGATAATACAAATGGCAAAATACTTTATAAATACTACGAAGAAAATGCGTGGACATCTGATGCAAGTAGGCTCAGCAGCATTACGATAAACACAGGACTTTTTAATTTGAACAGCGAAACCCGTGCTTTTGGCATCAATGTGAGTTATCAGGGAAGTAGTCAGCCAAACCCAAACCACCACACAGATTTATCGTTATTCGTTAAAAGCAATCAGTCGCTAAAAAAGGTATTGAGCAATTATACTACCGAAACTTTCGGGGGCGAATGGGACATGAAGTGTGTGGGCGAATTTGAACAGGTGAGTTCAACAATTATAGTCGATAAGAAGCGCAAAACCAAAAACTTTAATGATCTGATTATTAAGGACAAAATAACAAAAACCATAAACACACCTGTGAACGATGATTGCATAGAAAAAGAAACCGTAAGCAGCAAAACATTGAGGCTAAAATTTAACGGTACCGAATATAAATAGACTCACGAAATCTGCCTAAAATTTGAATCATTCATTTATGGGAAATCATAATGCGCTTTTATACTTTTTAATCAGGCTGTTAATTTTTCTATTCATCTCCATCCTGATTTATTGTTGTGCCTATTATTTCCTGCCAAAGATTATTCAAAATGATCAATTTTCTTTTGTCGCAGAGCTGGATATGGTTATCCGATTAATGCTCGGCTTTTCCATTATATATAGTGGAATAATCTTTTGGGAATATCAAAATTTTAGAAAAAAGCAGCTCACCAAACTTAAAAATTCGGCTTTAACGATTTTTTGTATTTGTTTAATCATGATGTTTGCCGCAGCATTTTTAATAATCAGGTTGTAAGTCAAAGCGATCTTTTTAAAGTTGAGGCACAGTTACCTAAATTTGGAATCGAAAAGTTTGATGACTCACCCATCTATCGTAACAATAAAAAATAGCCGCTACTTGTAACTTTCTAATTCAGGGCGTTACCAAATTCTCTAAATTAATAGCTGTTAATATTGTACAGTATCAAAGATTCTTTCAAATTTCACCCAACACCTCAAGACCTCCTTTTGATCTGACTACTGTTTTTTCAAAAAAGACATATAAATAACTGAAATACAATATATTAAATTTTAACTTAGCTTATTTAAGATAGATATTTTGCTGGATTTTCGACTTCTATTTTTGTTTTGGCACAACCATTGTAATCTGGCTGTTACATTTTAACTAACCGATTTGCTGACTACCTCAGCAAATTCCTAATGAAAAACAAAACATGAAAAAGACAGTTCAAATTTTCAGCATGCTTTTAATAGCACTAACAGTGATGGTATCGTGTAAAAAAGATACAGATCCCGCAGATCGTGATCTTTTTGTAGGTACCTACAGAGGAACAGTTTCTTACAATCAGGGTGCCACTCAAATCACGAGCACAGATGGTAAAGTAACAGTAACCAAGGTTAATGATACTTATAGTTTCTTTTTTGGAAACAACATTCCTGATATTACAGGTGTTAAATTTCAGGAAAGCGGAAACACTTACGTTAGTGTAGGTACCGGTTTAATCGGTATTACAATTGATGCGAGTACTTTAAAAATTGGCGTATCGAACTCCAATGGCACTTGGACTGCAAATTGCACCAGGTAAATTAAAAACAAAAAATCCCGACATCGATCGGGATTTTTTGTTATAATTCATCTTCTTCCTCGTCCTCTTCTTCAGGCACATACGTTTCAATCGCCTGTCCAATAGCATTCACCTCCTCATCTTCTTCAAAAATCGGAAGTTCAGTTTTGTAATCCATTTTTAACCAAATGGATGAAGTATCTTTTTGTATCTGGATATATTCTTTGCCATCTTTAAAAATGGTGTACTGATCATTTCCTTCTGGAAAAACCGAATAATTTACTGGTCCAATTTCTATATCAAATGGTTCTTGCATGCTTGTTTTTCTTGGTAAAGATAGGGCTTTCACCGCAACCAAATTAAAATTTTAAATTATTTTGAAATGATTGGCAGCATACCTTGGCGGCTTTCCGTCCCACTTTTCACTACAATCTTTTTTATTGCTGTTATGCTCACTTTGCAGTTATCGCCAAGTGGAACAACGTAGCAACATTTTAGGTAAGTGCTGTAAAAAAGGATTTTCGTTGCAATTGGGTTTAGGTGGCCACAATAGCGCTTCCATTTTGCGACCTAAACCCGACCGAAGTGGAAAGCCCGCAAACCGAGGTACGAGGTGCGGACTTGTAACGGGGGCGGGACCAGCCTTAACCAAAAGACCATAAGCTTTGCTTTTCCAAATAAAATTTTAACACATTGTTCAACATTTCATTAACTAAAAAATTACGCCATCTTGTTTAAAAATCGCATCATTTGTACTACTTTACGCCAAACAATTTACCGATAGATTAGAAGATGAAGTTAACGTTTTGGGGTGCAGCGCAACAGGTAACAGGAAGTATGCACCTGCTCGAAGTTGGGCATTATAAAATACTGATAGATTGTGGTTTGGATTATGAGAAGGAAACTTATCAGGAAGAAAATCAACAATTTCCTTTCGATCCGGCTGATATTAACCTGGTTATTTTAACACATGCACATATCGACCATTCGGGCAATTTACCAACGCTTGTACGCCTTGGATTCGATGGGCAAGTGCTTTGTACAGCGCCAACCGCCGATTTAACTTCTATTTTATTATTCGATTCTGTTGAACTTTTCTTGAGAAAACAAAGCCGCAAACCCCGTACAAAACGTGGCAATTTCAGCGGACCGAAACCCTTATACCTGCATAAGCATGTAATGGATACCATCGATCGTTTTGTAACGATCGCTTTCAACAAGCCCTTTAAAATTAATGGCGACATTAGCTTAACCTTTATTCCGGTTGGGCATTTATTGGGTGCTGCTGCGGCAGTTTTAACCATTAACGATAACGGCGAGGAAAAGAAAATAGCTTTTTCAGGAGATATTGGCCGTGAGCATTACCCGGTGCTAGTAAAACCAGAACCCATACCCGAAGTAGACTATTTTGTTTGCGAAGCCACTTACGGTGGTCGTTACCATACAAAAGAACAAACTTTAGAAGAACGCCTGGTTCAGGAAATTACCGAAGCTTGCATTAAAACACCAGGGCGATTGATTATTCCGGCCTTTAGTATCGGCAGAACACAATCGTTGGTTTTTGCATTAAATCAGATTTTTACCAAAAAACTCTTGCCTCCAGTTCAAATATTTGTCGATAGCCCAATGGCGATACAAGCCACTGATGTGTATCGAAAACACCATAATCTGGTTAATCAGGAAGCGAAAGATTTCTATAAAACCATGGGCGATGAGTTTGAATTTGAGCATTTGGCTTATGTGCAAACCATGAAAGAAAGTAAGGATGTTTCGAATTATTTCGATCCTTGTATCATCATATCTTCAGCCGGAATGTTAGAAGGCGGGCGTATTCAGGATCACCTTTACTACAATATTCAAAATTACTATTGCACCATTTTATTTATTGGCTATTGCGCAAAAGGTACACTTGGTTACAAACTTTTAAGTGGTGCGCCAATTGTTCGCATTAAAGACCGCGAAATGATGGTTTATGCCACCATTCGCCAAACCGATTTATTAAGTGGCCATGGCGATCATGATGATTTGGTTCGAACGGTAAAGCAAACTGGCCAACCAAAAAAAGTTTTTCTCGTTCATGGAGAGGATAAAAGCTTGAAAAGTTTAACCGCAGCCTTGCAGGAAGACGGGTTTAATGTGGTAGCGCCAGAAAGAGGAGAAGTTTTCGAGATTTAGTTAGTTCAACGGTTCACTTGTGTTTTCGTGAGTCGCTTTTTTACCCTCTCACTTGTCCATCGCCCCGAACCACCCATTTGTAACTCGTTAACTCTTCCAAACCCATAGGGCCACGGGCGTGAAGTTTTTGAGTGCTGATACCAATTTCTGCGCCCAAACCAAACTGTGCACCATCGGTAAATCCTGTTGATGCATTGGCATAAACCGCAGCGGCATCAACTTCGTTTAAAAATCGCGTGATATTTTCGGCATCCTCAGAAATGATGGCTTCACTGTGCTTAGAACTGTACTCCGCAATGTGATTTAACGCAGCATCAATATCTTCAACTACTTTCACCGCCATTTTTAACGATAGAAATTCTGTTCCGTAATGTTCGTCAGTTGCTGGATTTAGAAGTGGTGTTGGATAAGATGATTTTAAAATTTCGTAACTTTTTTCATCTGCAAAGAGTTCAACTTTTCCCTCTGCCAAAGGCGACAAAAGTTGTGCTGCATCATGTAAACGTTTTTCATTAATTAGTACGCAATCTAGCGAATTACAAACACTTACTCGTCTGGTTTTGGCATTGAATATAATCGCTTTACCTTTTTCCAGATCACCCGTTTCATCAAAATAAGTATGTACGATTCCGGCTCCAGTTTCAATTACCGGGATCTTGCTATTTTCCCGAACATAGTTGATTAATGACTGGCTTCCGCGTGGAATTAATACATCAACAAAACCCCTGGCGTTCAACAAAGCTTCGGTGGCGGCTCGTTCTGCTGGTAATAAAGTCAACACGTTTGCATCGATATCATATTTATTCAAAACCTCGTGAATAACTTTTGTAATGGCCAGATTAGAAAATTCGGCATCGCTTCCGCCTTTTAAAACCACAACATTGCCGGTTTTGAAACAAAGTGAAAATACATCAGCAGTAACATTTGGCCTTGCTTCGTAAATTACACCCACCACGCCAAGTGGAACACGGACTTTCTGAATCTGCAGCTTATTTTCTAAAATTTTATCAGATAGGATTTCTCCTAACGGACTGGTTAAACTGACCACATTCTTGATATCACCTGCAATATCAGCGATGCGTTGAGCAGTTAATTTTAATCGATCATACTTCGGATCTTCAATGGGCATTTTAGCAAGATCCTTTTCATTCTCAGCCAAAATTTCTTCGATACGCAAAACCAAAGCATCAGCTAATTCTGCCAGCACTTGATTAATGGTTTCTTTGCTCAAGCTAATCATGCTGCGACTTGCCTGTTTTGCCTTTTCGAAGTATGTTGAGTAGTTCATTTTTTTAGTATCAGGTAGTGAGACTTACTTATCGTAAATTAGCGGTATGCATTAAGATTGCTTCGCACCTCGCAATGACGATAGTATAAATACTTTCCTCATGGCTTTGGTCTTTCTGCTTTAATCTTTCAGCCTAAATCGCTGAATAAAAATAATCATAATGTACCAGGGCCTTTTTGTTTTTTTGCCCGATTCTTTCTTTTGCTTTGTCCGAACCATATTCAGCAATGCCCAAACCTATTAGATGGTTGCTTTCATCTATAATTTTAATGATATCGCCTTTTAAAAAATCAGATTGTATTTCGATGATGCCAACAGGCAGCAAGCTTGTTGCTTTACCTGATGTTAATACATTTTTTGCTCCATCGTTTAGCTTTACAATTCCTGTTGCGGAAGTTTCGGAATGGGCAATCCACTTCTTTTTGCCTGATTTAATTTTTTCCGGAACGAAGCGTGTATGAATTAAATCTTTGTTTAGTAGCGAAATTAACACATTGTCTGTTGTTCCGTTTGCAATGTGAACCGTAATACCAAGTTTCGCCACTTTTTGCGCCATCGTGGATTTGGTTACCATCCCGCCACGGCCAAAGGATGATTTGCCTGTTTGAATAAAGGAAGCCAGGTTGTTAACAGAACCTGTAATTTCTTCAATTACGGCAGAACCCTCAATTTTTGGGTCGCCATTGTAAATGCCATTTACGTTCGATAAAATAATCAATGCATCTGCATTGAGCATGGAGGCAATTAATCCGGCCAGTTCATCATTATCGGTAAACATCAATTCAGTTACCGAAACCACATCGTTCTCGTTTACCACCGGAATTACCTCATTTTGCAACAAAATATGCATGCAGTTTTTCATGTTCAGGTAATGTGCCCGGTCGCGAAAATCTTCTTTGGTTACCAGAACCTGTGCGCATTTAATTTGGTGTGGCTCGAAAAAATTAGAATAGGTATTGATCAGTTTAACCTGTCCAATTGCTGCTAAAAGTTGTCGCGTAGTTACTGCATCCTGTTTTTCTGAAACTTTAATCAGGCTTCTGCCTGAGGCTACGGCACCAGAAGAAACTAAAATAACTTCCATACCTTGCTTTTTAATTTCAGCCAACTGATCAACTAAATGCTGAATGCGAGATTCATCAGGCAAGCCATTTGCCTGCGTAATGACGTTTGACCCAACTTTAACAACTATTTTTTTGTACCCCAGCTTCATTATGATGTAACAATTTTATAGCGGCAATTTAACATCATTTTTTATAATTAGGATAATTTGCCAAGGGCATTATAAATTTTTACGAATATGGTAATTTAAACTTGACTATAGCCTACCTCACGTTGTTCTTAAACCCGACAGCAGCGAAAATACTTTTTCTCAAACACATTAGGTTTCAGAAACCTAATGTGTTGAAAAAGATTGAAGCGAATGGCGGGACTGAAATCCGCCATGGAAAACAGACCCCTCATTTTCAAATATATGACGTAAAATTTCATAAATTGCGTTACCTCAAACAAACCACCATGAAACGTTTTTTACCCAGCCTGCTTTTATTCTCTGCGATAACAGCTTGCAATAATCCTGAAAAGAAAGAAATGGAACCTATAAAATGGCCAGATGCAAAAGCACCTGTGGCGGAGCGTATTCCGCATAAAAGAATAATTCACGGCGACACCGTTGTGGATAATTATTACTGGATGATTGATTACTTTAAAAAGGGGCCAGACAGTACAAAAGTTGTGGATTATTTAAAGGCCGAAAATGCCTACCTGGATACCATGATGAAGGGAACGGAAACGTTTCAGGCAGATTTGTTTAAGGAAATGAAAGGCCGCATTAAGGAAAAAGATGAATCTGTGCCTGTTTTTAAAAATGGTTATTTCTATTACTCCCGCACTGACGATGGACAACAATACTATAAATACTGTCGCAAAAAAGGAAGCTTAAGTGCTAAAGAAGAGGTTTTATTGGATGTTGATGCATTGGCGAAAGGGCATTCCTACTACAGCGCTACAGGCTTCAGTATTAGTCCTGATAATAAACTTTTAGCTTTTGGGGTGGATAAAGTTTCCCGCAGACAGTATACCATTCAGGTTAAAAACCTGGAAACCGGCGAAATTTACAAAGATGAAATCACCAATACCGAAGGCGGAGTGGCCTGGGCTAATGACAATAAAACTTTGTTCTATACCTCAAAGAACCCGGTGACTTTGTTGAGTGAGAAGATAAAAAAACATGTACTTGGAACGGATGCTAAAGCTGACGTAATTGTTTACGATGAAAAAGATAATACCAATTATATTGGTGTTGGCAAATCAAAGAATGGTCGATACATTTTAATTTCATCGGCAGGTACCTTAACCAATGAATTTAGAATGATTGATGCTGATCATCCGGAATCGGCTTTCAAAATTTTTACGCCTCGATCTAAAGATGTTTTGTATGATGTTTTGCCTGTGGATGATAAATTCTATATCGTAACCAACTGGAACGCAAAAAATTTCCGCTTAATGGAATGTGCTTTAGATAAAACGGAAAAAGAGAATTGGAAAGAAGTGATTCCAAATCGTAAAGATGTTTTGTTGGAATATGGCGATGAATTTAAAGACTATTTGGTTTTATCTGAACGCAAAAATGGCTTAACCCAGCTTCGTGTTTTAAAGAAAGATGGAAGTGATTATTACATCAAATTCGATGAACCTGTTTATGCTGCGGGCATTGGTTCCAATCCTGAATATACCGGCAAAACCCTTCGCTACAATTATACTTCATTAACTACACCTAATTCTGTGTATGACTATGATTTGCTGAAAAAAGATAAAAAATTAATGAAGCAACAGGAAGTTGTAGGTGGTTATGACCCTAAAGATTATGTGACAGAACGTTTATTTGCCACTGCAAAAGACGGAACGAAAGTACCGATTGCGATCGTTTACAAAAAAGGCTTTGTCAAAAATGGAAAAGCACCCTTACTGCTTTATGCCTACGGCTCATATGGTTCCAGTACTGAAGCTTCCTTTTCATCCCAGCGCTTAAGTTTGCTTAATCGTGGTTTTGCCTTTGCCATTACGAATATTCGCGGTGGACAAGAGATGGGCAGACAGTGGTATGAGGATGGAAAGCTGATGAAAAAGAAAAATACCTTTACTGATTTTATTGCTGCCGGAGAATATCTAGTTGAGAAGAATTATACCTCTAAAGCACACTTATATGCCAATGGAGGAAGTGCAGGCGGCTTATTGATGGGCGCAATTGTAAATATGGCGCCAGATTTATGGCATGGTGTAATTGCTGATGTTCCTTTTGTAGATGTGGTGAACACCATGCTTGATGAAAGCATTCCGCTCACCACCAATGAGTTTGATGAATGGGGAAATCCGAAGAAAAAAGATGCTTACGATTACATGAAAAGTTATTCTCCTTATGAAAATGTAGAGAAAAAAGCTTACCCAAATATGTTGGTAACCACAGGTTTGCATGATAGTCAGGTACAATATTTCGAACCTGCGAAATGGGTGGCAAAACTCCGGGCCACAAAAACCGACAATAACGTTCTGCTATTAAAAACGAATATGGATTTTGGTCATGGTGGTGCTTCAGGTCGTTTTGATTATTTGAAAGACGTTGCCTTGAGATGGGCATTTTTATTCACGCTGGAGGGAATTAAGAAATAATATTCCTGTAAGGTGAGCTTATCGAAATCAGTTTTCGATAAGCTCAATTATAAATTTCAACCTTAAATTACTTAAATCAAATTAATGAATACCAAACTTAAAACCATACAAATGATTCACCTGGCGCTATGCTCAGCCGTTTTTCTTTTTGCATTATTTACCCTTTTCCTTAACCGGGAGATTATGTTTTTCGATGCGAATCCATCTACTACAGCGCCTTTTAATCCAATTTTTCCAATCATGGGTTTGATCACCATTTCGGCAAGTATTTTCTTTTTCAAGAATTTGATTTCGAAGATTGATAAAACAGCATCTTTCGATACCAAAATGAATCTTTATCAAAGTGCGTTCATCATTAGCTCTGCATTATTGGAAGGCGGTGCGCTGTTTAACCTGGTCGGATTTTTCATTACACACAATGCTTTCTTCCTGATATTTGCTATGGCAAATTTTATCTTTTTAATCCTGAACCGCCCCACTAAAGATAAATTGATTTCATCTTTACAATTGCAATACCCTGATACGGAGGCTTTGTAAGCAATTAGCCGTATCTTTGCCCGTCAATGGAATACAATGTTCATACTTTACCGAACGGCATACGTTTATTGCATGTGCCCTCGGCTTCAACCATATCTCATGCCTGCATCATCATCAATACCGGTTCTCGTGATGAGCCGGAAGGAAAAGCAGGTTTAGCGCACTTTATCGAGCATTTGATTTTTAAACGCACCGAAAAGCGAAGCACCAATCAAATTTTAAACAGGCTGGAAAGCGTAGGCGCTGATTTGAATGCTTATACCACCAAAGAATATACCTGCGTTCATGCTTCTTTTTTAAATCCATATTTAGATAGAACGCTGGATCTTTTTAATGACATTATTTTCCATTCTACTTTTCCTGAAGAGGAAATGGACAAGGAAAAAAGTGTGATATTGGATGAAATTGCATCTTACCTCGATCAACCAGAAGAAGCCATTAATGATGACTTTGAGGATATGCTCTTTGCAGGAAATGCGTTAGGAAATAACATTTTAGGCACTACAGAAAGCGTTAGTAATTTTACCCGGGAGGATGTGCTTAATTTCCGCAGGGCAAATTATCGCACCAATGAAATTGTGATTGCCGTTTTAGGAAATTACAGCTTGAAAAATGTGGTAACAAAGGGCACCAAATACTTTGCTGATGTGAAAGAAAACGCTCCTTCGCAAAACCGGATTAAGCCTGTCAATTTAAATCCTAAAACCACTACCATCTACAAGCCCATTATGCAGGCACACTGTATTTTAGGCACACAAACTTATTCCACTCATCATCAAAATAAGGCGGGGCTAATGTTGCTGAATAATTATTTTGGTGGCAATGGAATGAGTTCTGTTCTGAATCTTCAAATCAGGGAAAAATATGGAATTGCTTACACCATCGAATCCAACTTTTCGCCCTTAAGCGACACCGGAATTTTTTCAATTTATTTTGGAACCGATCAGGAAAAATATGTGAAAGCGCTTTCCTTAATCTTTAAGGAGATGAAAAGACTTAAAGATAATCCACTAAACGAGTTGCAATTGCAAAAAGCGAAAAACAAATTTATTGGTCAGATTGCTTTGAGTGAGGAAAACAGAATTGGATTGATCATTTCAATGGCAAAGAGTTTGATTGATCACGGCAAAATCGATTCTCTTGAACAGGTTTTCGAAAAAATTAATACGGTTACGACGAAGGAAATCGCTCAAATTGCCGACGAAGTATTGGCGCCAGAACAACTGAATATTTTTACTTTCAGTCCAATACTGGAATAATTGCTATTTTTGCACCATTAAGTTTTTAGTCTGTCACCCTGGATTGATCGAAGGACATACAAGGTGAAGAAGTCCTCGAAGGGCTAAGATTAATAAATCGTTGAAATTAATATCCTCAGATTAATCATCTGAAAAATTTTTATATAATGAAATTACCCATAGTAGCTTACGGAGATCCTGTTTTAAAAAAGGTAGGCGCCGATATTGATAAAGACTATCCTGAATTAAAAGAACTGATTGCAAACATGTTCGATACCATGTACTATGCAAATGGCGTTGGCTTGGCTGCGCCACAAATTGGCTTGCCTATTCGTTTGTTTATTGTTGATACTGGCGAAGAAGAGGATGGAACACCGGGTTACAAAAGAGTATTTATCAATGCACAAATTATAGAGGAAACTGGTGAGCCCTGGAGTTTTAATGAAGGCTGTTTAAGTATTCCTGACATCCGCGAAAATATTATGCGTAAGCCAAACATTAAAGTAAATTTCTTTGATGAAAACTGGGTAGAGCATACTGAAGATGTTGATGGTTTACCGGCCCGGGTCATTCAACATGAATATGACCACATTGAAGGAAAACTATTTACTGACAAAGTAAGTATTTTGCGTAAAACGATGCTTAAAAGTAAGCTTGATGCGATTTCAAAAGGAAATATTAAAACCGATTATAAGATGAGGTTTCCGAATAGAAGCAAAAAAAGATAGGTTTTTGATAAAAGATTTAAAAGGGAAAATGAAAACGTTTTCCCTTTTTTTATATCTATCTAACTGGTAAAATGAAAATTATATCATACACCAACGCTCGGTTTTAACCTTTTCTTGTTGTAATTTGGATTAGGGCGTACGTAATGACGGAGTAATTCAAATGAATAGAAAAGTACAGACTTAATTTTCGTTTCTCTTCTTATCTCCGTCGAAGATTTGCTGCATCAGCTTGCCCCAGGCAAAAGGATTGAGCAACGGGTTGGTTTGAACCATATTCTTATTAATCATACGGTCGAAGTTGTAGCGATAATTCTGGCTTGAAATCTCCTGGCCATCGCGAGGCAATGTTTGGATCAACCCATTAATTGATGATCTGGAGAGGTTTTTCTTGGCGATAGCCATATCATCATCTGCCAGTTTCATTGATAAAAATTCACGTGTAAATTCTTCGGTGGTTGCCCACGGAAAAACCCGAACCGAAGGCAAATCAATTACATTCGCTTTCAACTTCACCATAATCGTGTATTTGCTATCGGGAGTACTTTCAGGAATTACGGTAGAGAATTTTTTATAACCAATAGCTGTAAAAAGAATCGTGTCGCCCGGATTTACAATGAAAGTAAAATAACCTCGGTAATCTGCGGCCACGCGTTTAGCATTGGCAGAGAGGTTGGTGATGGTAACATAAGGAATTACATTTGTGCTATCGATATCGGTAATAATCCCAGAAAACTGAATAAGTTTTTCTTGCGCCGGCCTCTGTTGTGAAAAAGCAGCGGTAGAAAAAAGAAGACAAATCAGGGCAATACAATATCTCATTAAGACAAAAGTAATTTTAAAAATAAAACTTCCTTGTTAAATATTGTTAAAGCTATTCCTGCTCTGCCATGTTTACAGCAACTACTGAGGTTATGCTTGGAACAGCCTTCATAATCGCCTGCTCAATTCCTGATTTCATTGTCATGAAACTCATCGGGCATGAACCGCAATTGCCTAAAAGCTTAAGTTTTACTGTACCTTCAGATGTAATTTCTTCAACAGAAACATCCCCTCCATCGGCCTTTAAATAAGGTCTGATGGTTTCTAATGCCTGTTCTACTTGCTCTGTTAAATTCATTATGTGTATTTTAAAATATAAAAGTAGTAATTTTTTAGTAATTAGCCATTTGTGCGTTATTAATGGAAATTTGCTGGGCTATTTTACTGGCAATATCTCCAAAGATAACATCCAAAAGCGGATTTTGATTTAAAGCCACTGGTTTCCCGTTGTCGCCCGCCTCGGCAATGCCCTGAATAATTGGAATTTCTCCTAAAAATGGCACATCAAATCGCTCTGCCAACACTGTTCCACCACCTTTACCAAAAATATAATACTTATTTTCCGGCAGTTCAGCAGGTGTAAAATACGACATATTTTCAATCACCCCCAAAATTGGAATATTAATTCCCGGCATACGGAACATGGCCAATCCCTTATGTGTATCTGCCAAAGCTACTTGCTGTGGAGTAGTAACCACCACTGCTCCCGATATTGGAAAACTTTGGGTAATGGTAATGTGAATATCTCCCGTTCCTGGCGGAAGATCGACAATCAGATAATCCAATTCGCCCCAATTGGTATCATTAAACAATTGCTTTACGGCATTTGAAGCCATTGGCCCCCGCCAAGGTACCGGCTGACCAGGATCTGCAAAAAAACCTAACGATAATAACTTAATTCCATATTTTTCAATCGGAATAATTTTCGTTTTGCCCTCTGCAGTTTCTACCGCACCCGGTTTGGCATCAACCAAATCAAACATGGTTGGCACCGACGGGCCATAAATGTCTGCATCAATTAAACCCACTTTAGCGCCGTCTTTGGCCAAAGTAACCGCTAAATTGCTCGCAACAGTAGATTTACCCACACCACCTTTTCCTGATGAAACCAAAATAATATTTTTGATGTTATCTAGTGAAGATGAATTGATTGGCTGGGTTACCCTCGAAGTGACATTAATGTTTACCTCTGCTTCTGCTGAAACGAAATGTTTAACTGCATTGGTGCAGGCATTTTTTAGCATTTCCTTCATCGGGCAAGCTGGAGTAGTAAGCTCTAATGTAAAACTAACTTGGTTATCGGCTATCTGTAAATCCTTAATCATGTTCAAGGTTACCAGATCTTTTTTCAGATCGGGATCTTCAACATTTTTCAAGGCATCTAAAACTTGTTGCGGGCTAATTGGCATTGTATTAATTTAAATTCAAAATTAACAAAACATAGCCACAAATACTTTTATTTAGGCTTTTAAACTGTAATTTTAACACGAAATAAACATTTAATTGTTACGTTTAAGCAATTAACCATTTTTACAACTATATGCGCATACCAAAAATTAAGATCCCTAAAAAATATTTAAAAATCGGAGCGTGGGTTTTAGGTGTTTTTTTAATTATTTGTATTGCCTTGGGTGCTGTGGCCTATAGTAAAAGGGAAGCGCTTTTAAAGAAAATGGTGGCCAAAGCGATATCTAAGGCTAATAAAGATTACGGGCTTGATGTCAAAATTGGTTCCGCAGGATTTACCGGCATGAGTACGGTAAAAATGACCAATATTTCTGTCGTTCCAAAAGATCGGGATACCTTATCTAACATCAGCGAATTAAGTGTTGGGGTGAAGCTATTTCCATTGATTTTTGGAAATGTAAAACTGGCTGAGGTAGAACTAAGTAATGGCTTTGTGAGTGTGGTTTTCAGAGATTCAACCAGTAACATCGATTTTATCCTTAAAAGGAAGAAAAAAGATAGCACTGAAAATACCGGAAAAGCTAATCTCCCGGAAATTGCCAATAACCTTTTAAACCAGGTATTGTATAAAATCCCTGATGATATGGACATGAAAAACATGGTTTTCAGGTTCAACGATCATGACACTGCAAAATTAAGTTTCGCCACTACTGCTACTATAGACGATGGCGATTTAAAATCGACCATCAATGTAAATGAAGGTGAATCTACCTGGCATGTTGATGGACTGGTAGAGCCCGGCAAAAAGCAATTGAGTTTTATGGCCTATGCCGATGGAAAGAAGCTCGAACTTCCGTATCTCAATAACAAACTTCACGCTAAGCTAAGTTTCGATACACTGCAAACCGAGTTGAAAGATGCTGGTTACAGTGGCGATGATTATAAAATATCCGGGTCATGGTCTGTTAAAAACATGTTGATTAATCAGGCCCGAATTGCAAGCAACGACATTATTGTTCAAAGCGCAAAACTGGATGCAGATGTTCTGGTGGGCTCAAACTATGTGGCTTTAGATAGTTCGTCAACTGCATATTTAAAAAATGCAGAGATTCATCCTTACATCAAATATACTTTAGGTAAAAACAAAATTTACGAACTTAAAATTAATGCCGATGAGCAGGATGCCCAGGCGATTTTGGATGGTTTTCCGCAAGGGTTATTTGAATCGCTGGATGGTTTGAAAGTGCAGGGCAAAGTGAAATACAATTTAAACTTTTATTTAGACACAAAAATTCCTGATAGCGTACGTTTCAGTTCTACGCTTACCCCTGTAAATTTCAAAATTTTACAGTGGGGAAAAACCAATCTGACAAAAAATAAACAGTCCATTTGTGTATACGCCGTATGAGTATGGCAAACCGATGCGTGACATCACGATTGGTCCGGAGAATCCAAATTTTACGCCTTTAAATGCAATTTCAAAAAACTTTATTAATGCGGTTTTAACAGCTGAAGACCCTTCTTTTTATACCCACAACGGCTTTGTAGAAGAATCGATCAGAAAATCGATTGCCGTAAATTTTAAAGAGAAAAAGTTTAAGCGTGGTGGCAGTACCATCAGCATGCAACTGGTAAAAAATATTTACCTGAGTCGCCAGAAAACATTGGCCCGAAAGGCAGAAGAAATTCTGATTGTATGGCTAATTGAGCACAATCACCTGGTTAGTAAACAACGGATGCTTGAGGTTTACTTCAACATCATGGAGCTTGGACGCAATATTTATGGAATTGGCGAAGCATCAAGATATTATTTTGGTAAACAGCCCGCCGATTTAACCATTGGTGATGGCTTGTTTCTGGCCAGCATTGTGCCTAAACCAAAAGCATCAATGTATAAGTTTATGGCGGATGGAAGTTTGAAGCCATTTATGTTCAATTATTTCAGGTTCATGGGAAACATCATGGCAAGAAGAGGATTAACTCCTGGTGATACATCGGGTTATGGTTTCTATAATGTGCGCTTACGAGAAGGCCTTCGCCAATACCTGGCGCCAGATACCGCCGTAATAGATACAACGGCTTTTGATGATGACGATGAAGATGGAATGGCTCCAGTAATTATGCAGGATAAAAACAAAAATCTCTTCGACAGGATTTTTGGTGGTGCGAATAAAAAGGATTCCGCAATTGTTAAACCAGCGGATACCACAAAAAGCAAAAAGCAGTTAAGGCAGGAGCGAAGAGAACAGCGCCGCCGTGAAAGAGAACTTGAGAATGGTGGCTAAAACAATTTAATGTTGGCTTTACAACATTTCAACTGACAACATTAAATATTACAATAAAAACATGCACAAAATAAAAGTTGAGGATAAGGAATTCGAGATTTTTTTAGAAAATGAAACGTTAAACAAAAGAATTCGTTTACTGGGAATTCAAATGAATGTAGATTATGATGGCAAATGCCCATTATTTATTGGAATTTTGAACGGCAGTTTTTTGTTCATGGCCGATTTAATAAAAGAAATTAACGTACCCTGTGAAGTTGCATTTATGCGTGTTGCCTCCTACGAAGGAACTTCCAGCAGTGGTAAAGTAAAAGAACTGATCGGCTTACCAGATGATATTGAAGGAAGAGACATTATTATTGTTGAAGACATTGTCGATACCGGTTTAACCTTAACGCATATTATCAAGACACTCCAAGAAAAAAATCCGGCATCATTAAAAGTAAGCTCGCTTTTACTAAAACCCAGCGCTTTAAAATATGATATCAAAGAACTGGAATACGTTGGTTTTGAAATCCCTAATGAATTTGTTGTAGGTTATGGATTGGATTATAATGGCCTGGGCAGAAACCTGAAAGACATCTACAGAGCAACTGAAGGATAATTTTTAAACCCGATTAATTTATTTTTCGCACCTTTGTCGAATAATTTCTAACACAATGACCATACACAAAGAAGGCTACACTACGATAGCAATAACCATTTTACTAATTTTCGTTATCAACGCTGTTGTTGATTATAAATATTACGACATGACCTGGTTACGTTGGTTCATTTATATTTTCTCCGCTGCATTATTTATTATCGTTTTACAATTTTTCCGCAATCCAAGCCGTCAGTTTTCTGCTGGAGAAGAGTTGGTTATTTGCCCTGCCGATGGAAAAGTTGTGGTAATTGAAGAAACGGAAGAAGGCGAATATTTTAAAGATAAACGCTTACAGGTTTCTATTTTTATGTCGCCAGTAAACGTTCACATTAACCGTAATCCAATCTCTGGTGTGGTTAAATTCTTCAAATATCATCCAGGTAAATATTTGGCAGCGTGGAATCCAAAATCATCTACAGAGAACGAACGTACCACTACAGTTGTGGAGCATGCGAATGGAACACCTGTATTATTCCGCCAAATTGCCGGAGCTTTAGCCCGGAGAATTGTTTGGTATGTTAAAGAAGGAGATCAGGTTAAGCAAACAGAGCAGTTCGGGTTTATTAAATTCGGCTCCAGAGTAGATGTTTTCCTTCCCATTGGAACGAAGGTTAACGTCGAACTTAACCAAGTTGTTAAGGGAGGAATAACAACGTTGGCAACATTAAGTTAACCGACAAAATATAAAACATTTAAAAAGCCGATTTAGAAGATTCTAAACCGGCTTTTTTTATTATTTAATGATCTTGAGATACCAATTGGTATTATTTAATCAGTTGCATCATTTCCCACTTCCTTATCATGATCATCATTCAATGGGCGATCGCTAATTAAACGTTGCGTTGGATAAGCGAAATCAGATTTATTTCTTACAATGATATCCATAATTTCCAGATTGATCTCCTGTCTGATTTTCAGGAATTGCGCATTATCTAAAATCGTAACAAAATAAGATATTTCGATATTCAATCCTGAATCGCCAAAGCTTTTAAAATGCGCATTGCCATCCGCCGTTCCATCCCGCTGATTAATATAATCTTCAATTTCTGAAACGATCTTTTTTACTGATTCAGCATTGGTTTCATAGGTTAAACCAATGATAAAGGCAACTTTACGTAGATTGCGCAGGGAAAGATTTTCCAATACGCCATCAATCATGCCACGGTTTGGGATAGTAGCCATTGTTTTCTCTGAGGTACGAATCCTGGTGCTTCTAAAGCCAACCTTTTCAATCGTTCCTTCCACACCATCTACCTTAACTAAATCGCCAACCACAAAGGGCTTATCTAAAAATATCGTGAATGAACCAATCAGGTTCTCTAAACTCTCTTTGGCCGCCAAAGCAATCGCGATACCTCCAATTCCTAAACCTGTAATTAATGTTAATACATTTACCTCAAAAACGAAGCCCAGTAAAGTAAAAAAGCCGATAAAAACAACAATGGTTTTAAATAACTCCTTTAAAAACGGCACCAACTGATCATCAGATTTATTATGTGTAAGTGAAGCTTTGAATAATAAAACATGACTGATAAAATCGATAATCCTTAAAATAATCCAGAAAACGGAGAGGATGATCATGAAGAGAAATATCCGATCAATACAATCGCCTATGCTTACCGGAATTGCTTCTTTCGTTTTTCCTACCAGTTTACTGTAATGGAAAATTGCTACTTCTAAAGGATGTTTAAGTTGATTAATGGACAGGTATAACGTAGCAAGCAGGATAAACGTTTCAATAGGCTTTACCAGCAAAGCAACAAAGGCTTCATCGTGAGATTGTTGCGAGAAACTCTTAAATAGCTTAAATAATAGTTTGCTTAAAAGCTTTGAAAAAATGCGTTTAAAAATTAAACCAAATAACAAAATCCCACCAAAAAGGCAATAATCTTTTACCGTATTTCCCCAAAATTCTTGGTCAAAAAATGCAGAATCAAACATATAGATAAAGGTATAAACAAAAAAACCTCCACGAAATTAATCGTGAAGGCTATATCTTATAATAAAGAATATTATTTTCTCAAAGATTTGATACGAGCAGCTTTACCAGTTAAAGCACGTAAGTAGAATAATTTTGCTCTACGAACTTTACCATAGCTATTCACTTCTACTTTCTCAATGTTTGGAGAATTAAAAGGGAAAATACGCTCAACACCAACACCGTTGCTAATTTTACGAACTGTGAAAGTTTCGTTAGCACCCGCACTGTTACGTTGGATTACAACACCTTGGTAAATTTGAACACGTTCTTTATTACCTTCGCGAATTTTATAGTGTACGCTCACTGTATCGCCAGACTTGAACGCAGGAAAATCTTTTTTCGCGATGGCCTGCTCTTCAACAAATTTTACTAAATCCATGATTTTAAGCTATTAAATCGATATTTCAACCCGTGAAATTCGGATTGCAATATTAGGGATTTTTTTTCAATTAAAAAAACTAATTTTATTTTTTCCACAATCTTTTAGAATTCCACATTAATAACGTGTAAATGCTTCTATTCCAAAAGATCAGGGCGACGGCTTTTGGTGCGTTCCAATGCCTGTTCATGCCGCCATTCATTCACCTTTGCTTCATGTCCGCTGAGCAAAACATCAGGCACTTTATGGCCACGCCAATCGGCCGGCCGGGTATAAACCGGCGCATCTAAAAGCTCTCCCTGAAAGCTATCAGAAAGGGCAGAGGTTTCATCATTTAAAACACCGGGAATTAACCGAACCACCGCATCTACTACAATAGCAGCAGGTAGTTCTCCACCGCTTAAAACATAATCGCCTACAGAAATTTCACGGGTGACAAAAATATCGCGAATGCGTTGGTCGATTCCTTTATAATGACCACAAAGAATAATGATATTTTTTTTAATAGATAACTCATTAGCAGTGCTTTGATTTAAGGTTACACCATCCGGACTCATAAAAATGATCTCGTCATATTCACGCTCAGCCTGCAGTTTTTCAATACAGGCGGCAAAAGGTTCAATGCTCATCACCATTCCACTGCCACCACCATACTGATAATCATCTACGCTTTTCTGTTTATTGGTTGCATAATCACGCAAATTATGCACAACAATTTCAGCAATTCCCTTTTTTTGGGCACGTTGTAAAATAGAGTGGGCAAAAGGACTTTCCAACAAAGCAGGAAGCACGGTTATAATATCGAAACGCATGTGCAAATATAAAGTTTTTCCCAAAGGGATGGCTACGATGCGGTTGGGAGTTTTAGACGGATTGCACTAAACCGTCCACTGGTCGTGAATTACTGCCACCAGGAAATAAGCATTTTCGTGCTTTTTAAATACAAACCTTAAACTTGTCCAGTCTAATCCTTTGTACTTCTCTTCAAAACCTTTAAAATAATATTCCGTGAAATGCAGTTGCGGATAACTTTCCTTTAAATTGTTAATGGTGTTACCCTGGCCGATAAATTCATCGTAACTCTTTTTCTCAGCATTTAAATAATCAGCATTATAGATAAACCGATCGATGTATGGCTTCACTTTCATTTTAATGGCTTCGCCACTTCCATCGAAATGGCCCCAGGTTAAGGTCCAGTTTTTATCAATGGCTTCTAAAAAATCTTTAGCTAAAACATGCTTGTGTGTCGGATCGATAAATCCATAGGGAGAAAACCGCACACCATCAACAGGATGAAAACAGGAAGCGAAACCTGAATAGTCTTTTTCTTTCAACGCCTTCAAAGCCTTTAAACCAACAGCCTCAATTGAATCTTTCTGGGTTTTCTTCGCAACGGGTTTTTCGGCAACAGTTTTTTGTTCTGATGGCTTGTTTTGATTACAACTTATAAACAGCAGTGCCGCAGCAAAAGCAATAAATAAACGTTTCATAAAAGCTTAACGAACAAACTTCAAAAAGGTTTATGCAAAGAATTACTTCTCTAAATAAACATCCAATAATCCTTCAGGCAAATCCAGGGTCAGAATTTTTTCTTCATCGTCAATTTCAACAATGAAATCTTCATTTAGCGGAAAAAGAATTTCGGTTTCGTTGTATAAAACAGTTGCGATAAACTGTTGCGGGTATTCATTTACCTCCAAAATTTCGCCCAGCTCACCCAAAGTTTCATCTACGGCCTTAAAGCCCTTTAAATCGGTATAGAAAAACTCACTTTCATCACGTTCAGGCATTTGGCTTAACGGCAAATACAATTTCTTTTTTAACAAAGGCTGAGCTTTATCTATATGATCAACGTCATCAAAGTTAAAATAACCTGTTTTATTGGCTTGAAGCTTTGATTCTGCCACAAAATAAGGCACTAACTTTCCATTCATATCGGCGAAAACTACATCAAAATCCAACTGCTCATATTCATCAAATTCGAAAAATATCTGAACTTCTCCTTTTAAACCTCTGGTTTTGGTAACGTATCCTACGTAAAATGCTTCTTCGTGTTTCATGAATTAAAGCGGTATGTATTTTAACTATTGTGAATCTGATTTTTCATCTGACGATTAATCTCATTCCGATATTAATTCCTTGATGAGATTGCTTTGCGCCTTGCAATAACGCTGCTAAATAAAAAATCTCTTTAAATAAAAATAGCGTTCCGAAATTCGGAACGCTATTTCTTGAAACAAAATAACTGAATTATTCTGCTCCTTCTTCTTTAGTAGCTTCTGCTGCAGGCGCTTCTTCAGTTGCTTCAGCATCAACAGCTGGAGCTTCTTCTTCAACAACTTCTTCTGCAACTGGTGCATTTTTAGCTGCGATTGCTGCTGCTCTGTCTTCTTTTTTCTTAGCTTCTGCCGCTAATGCTGCTTTACGCGCATCCGCTTTTGAAGTAGCCAAACCTTCTGTTTTACCAGAGATTTTACCAGCTTTAGCATCAACCCAAGCAGCGAATTTTTCGTCAGCTTGTTCTTGAGTTAAAGCACCTTTTTTAACACCACCTTCTAAGTGTTTTTTGTATAAAACGCCTTTGTAAGATAGAATAGCACGAGCTGTATCAGTTGGCTGTGCACCACTGTTTACCCAAGCTAAAGTTTTTTCGAAGTTAATTTCGATAGTAGCAGGATTGGTATTTGGGTTGTAAGAACCTAAACGCTCAATGAATTTACCATCACGTGGAGAGCGAGAATCTGCTACCACAACGTGGAAAAAAGGCTTTCCTTTTTTACCGAATCTTTGCAATCTGATTTTAGTTGCCATTTCTTTTCGTATTTATGTATTCAACATAGTTCCCGGAGCTACATGCTGCGGGGCTGCAAAGATAAGTAATGAATTGATACTTTGCAAATTGAAAAAGGATTAAAGAACAAACGGGTAAGACTTGTATAACAGGAAAGCTTGAACGCAGGTTTAATCTTTTATCCTTGGTCCTTCATCCTTGTTCATTTATCTTTACCAGCATGAAAAGAATAGCCATTGATATGGATGAGGTGATTGCCGATGCCTTAGGGAAATTTATCAAACTTTATAACAGAGATTACAACGTTCCTTTAGATTTAAAAATTGATGCCGGAAACGAAATTTACCACCACGTTCCACAGGATGCAAATCAAAAATGGTTCGAATACATAAACGAACCTGGCTTCTTTCGCGATTTAGAAGTCATTGCCGATAGCCAACGTGTAATAAAAGCTTTGCAGGAAAAGTACGACGTTTACATTGTTTCAGCCGCAATGGAATTTAGAAATTCACTTATTGACAAATACGACTGGATGGCCGAACATTTTCCTTTTATTGATTGGCAGCATATCATGTTCTGCGGAAATAAAATCGTAGATGTAGACATCATCATTGATGACCGCATTAAAAACTTCGTTAATTTTTCTGGCAGGCCTTTGTTATTTACATCTCCTCACAATTTACTAATTACTGAATACGAACGTGTAAATACCTGGGAAGAGGTTGCCGGTTTATTGCTTTAATATTTGAAAGGGGGCGTAAGCGTTTCATCGGCTTTGTAGCCAGGCTTTTCGCTAAATCTTTTATGCTGCCCTTCGACTACGCTCAGGGCAACAGCATAAAAGGATATCGCAGCAATCCCGCTTAACAAAAACAGGCAGTTCAACAAACCCGCTCAACCGACCATTTAGAATAACGAATGGCTCGAAGTTGTTCAACGATTTCGCGGTTATCTTAGAGGGAGAAAACCAAAATCATCCACATCTGGCATAAGAAGAAATAAGCGAAATGGGCTTATATGAATCTTAAGTGCCTTATGTGGATAATTTCATCACTTTCTAAAAATTAAACTCTCCAATCAAATTTCCGTTTCTATTATCAGCTGACATTGGCAGTACGATTATTTTTCGCTGCTGTTTCCCGGTTGCATATCGGGTATAAATCTCAGCCGTTACAGTTGTTGGTCCACTAATGTTAATTTGCCTATCACCAAAATAGTTTACTTCGATTTTATACTTTCCTTTCACCGCTTTTTTAATCATAAATTGCTCTGGACCATAGCCAGACGTAAAATCATTGCTAATTCTACCACCAATTTTAGTTCTGTTATTGGAATAATAACCCTTTTCACCCGTTGGATCGGTTAACCATAAATCAATATCGGTATCATTTTTATTCCAGTTCAACACCACACGAACATCAACAGGCAGTGGCGTAATCAACCTCTTATCAATGCCACTGGTATTTAATTTAGCTCCGTGTTTTGTAATCAGATGATTAATCTCAGAAATGATAATTTCTTCTATACCCTGGTCACGATCTGCTATTTGCGAATTATAACTTTGGGTTAAAACCTTGTATAAATTATCCAGCGCTTTTTGGTATTGACCCGCATCGGCCAAAGCCAATGCATAATCACGGTAACTTTGCGCATCCATCGGGCGCCATTGCAAAACCTTTTGGGTAACAAAGATCTCCTCTGCATAATTTCCGGTTTGCTTTAATTTATAAGCCAAAGTTTTATACAGATCAGCATTTTCTAAATCCAGATCGGCAATGCTACTTAAAATGGTTAGCGCCCTTACACTATCTTTTTGTTGATAAAACCAGTTGGCTACATCGAAATAAAACATCGGTGTGGTAATGTAACCTGGTCGCATTTTCAGATAGGCCTGGTAAGCACTGTCGGGTTTTCCGACCAGGTTTTTCATGTAATCTTTATCACTTTTAAATTCAGGGATAATGATGGCAGGTTGGGAGGCTACACTTTGAGCCCTACTTATATTTATTTCGCGTAATCCTGCTTTGTTTACACTTAAGCCCGCAACGCTTCCTTGTAACGCTGCGCTAGATCCCATCGCCTGAGACCGAACAACTGAAGAAGCACTTGCAGTTTCCATGCGTTTTGCTTGTGCTGCATTACCAATAACAACAACTTCATTTAAAGCCTGGCTTTCGTCTGCCTTGGCTTCCCGCTCCACTGCCAAAGGCGGGGGCATAACTCTTGGTGGTGATGCCTGGGTTGCTGCAGCAGCCTGGCGCCTCGGACCCGCAGGCGTAGCCACCACAACGTTTGCAATGGGGTCTCCACTTCCGGTTGTAGAAACCGGTATTGGGTACTCTTCTTTTGCTTTAACTGGTTCCTTGTAGTAGAAATCCGTGTTCCACCAGGTTTTCAATTCCTTAGTCATCGCAATAGCCGCGTTAAGCAAATTGGTTTTACGCTCCTGAATATCTATTCTACGCTGCTTTAAAACCGCGTCGTACGCCTGACGCAATTCTGCAGGTGGCGCAATATCATACCGCAAATAATCTTCCAGGTCTTCTAAAACGATTAAACTGGTATTGCGGGTAACAATACCAAATTGCTTACTTAATAAACTGATGTCTTCCTTGTTTGCTTCATACTGGATGTCCATTTCGGAAATTTTCTTTTGTGCCCAAACCTGGCTAATATCGATACTACTTAAAGCATGCTCCGTTGCATTCAAACGAACTGTTTGTTCCGCTACAACCGTGTTTCCAAATCCAAATTGTAGTATAAATTCGGTGTTTAAACCATTTAATATTCCTGCAACTGATAAATGCCCGTTTACGTTTACACGCATCGATGGATAGGTTTGCCGAATATCAGTTCCATTTTTTATGCCCAAAAACTGCAGGTTTTCTACATCCATTTGCTGAAAAGCATTTTGAACAGAAGTATTATTGAGGTTGATAAACTGTCCGCCGTTTTTTGAAGTGATATACTTTAATGTGCTATAATCGGCTTTCAAAGATGTATTGATACAGTGAACGGGTTTATTAAGTGCAACAGCGCTTTTGCCAAAAGTTGATAATCCATCACTAAATAAAATATATTCTTCGGCAGGCAAAACCCTTGTATTGATTGCACTAAAATTTGTGCCACCATCATAAACTAAACTTTCGAGTTTGGCTTTTAACGCATTCCAG
The DNA here is from genome assembly GCF_000258495.1 of Pedobacter agri PB92. Classification (GTDB taxonomy): domain Bacteria; phylum Bacteroidota; class Bacteroidia; order Sphingobacteriales; family Sphingobacteriaceae; genus Pedobacter; species Pedobacter agri. The sequence goes on along the minus strand of NZ_AJLG01000023.1, from coordinate 12,239 downwards.
TTTCCATTGGTAATTTCAAAAGTTCCGGCATTTTTGAAACCATTATTAAGTAGCCCTAACTGGATGGTAAGATTTCGTTTTTTCTCAACGATTAAACCTAATAACTCAATTTCCTTTTTGATATCTCGTTGTAAACCACTTAGTGATGTATCCCAAATTAAGCCAATTTGATTCGCCCATTGTTTCGGTCGGCTTTGCTGTTTCGGGAAAACATTTACAAGAAAATAATAGCCGCTTGATGCTTTTTGCATTTGTACTTCGGGTAAATCATTTCGTTTAGGCAGATTGATGCTTAGCCCGTTTTTTGGCTGGTAATTACTTTTATTAATTTCGGCAACATAGGTATTTCCATTTGCTTTGAAATTAAATGTCCCATCTGGTTGTTCGCCCAGCTCAGGTTTTAATACACTCTCGTAAATGGTTGTTTTTAGCGAAAACTTCTCAATTGATTGGTTGTAATCAAGTGGTAGGTGATACCAAAGCGCATTGCCCTTATTAAAGCCTAATTCTTCTTCATAACCTACAATAATGGTTCTGCTACCATTTGCAGGTAAGGGATGAATTCTGGTTCGAAAATTATTCCCTTCTACCTTTTCCAGTAAACCCGGGTCAACACGACGACGTTCGATACTTTCGAAAACTTCTGTTGCTTTGGCTTTTTCTACCGGAACAGCCTCACGCATTTTTCCATTAATATCTAAAGCGTACCGGCTAATGCTCACGCCTTCGGGCATTGGAAATGTGAGCTCTCCCTCTAAAATCCGATTGCTGCTATTGCGGAAAGTCATTGTCATTGTGGTAGTAGCAATGTTTCCAGTAATTTGCACATCAATATTCAGTTTGCTTAACTTCACGGCTGGCTTATCCTGGTCATCGTTAGGTTGCTGGACTTTTAACACTGGCATTTGCGCCTGAACAAAAAGGGAGATGAATAATAGAGGGAAGATAAGTAGGTGTTTAGCTATTTGCATGACTTCGATTTTTTAATAGTGATGCAAAATGATTTAAGATTACATAAATTTATTTTGAAGGCACTTTGCGATGAAGCGAAAACAGAAGCATATCTTGCGTTCAATCTGGTTGATAACCATACAAAATTGCGAGAGTGCTTTTTAATAAAAATGTAACAATTAAATAAACCTTGGTTCTAATTATAAAAAAGTGAAACTATGTTATTAACTACAACGCCTTCGGTTGAGGGCAAAAAAATTGTAAAATATGTCGGTTTGGTTACCGGAGAAACAATTATTGGCGCAAATATTTTTAAAGATTTATTTGCCGGAATAACAGACATTGTTGGTGGCAGATCGAGCTCTTACGAACGCGTTTTGAGAGAAGGAAAAGACACAGCCTTAAATGAAATGCAACAATATGCAGCAGCCTTGGGTGCAAATGCAATTGTTGGAATTGATTTAGATTATGAAACCGTCGGTAGTGGCGGCAGCATGTTGATGGTTAGCGCAAATGGTACTGCGGTAATTTTAGAAGACATTTAAATAAAAAAGGGTTCCGGAAACCGGAACCCTTTTGTTTAGAATGAAAGAATATCTATCAGTTTTAGCCACTTTGAACTTACCTTTTCAGCATCGATGTGCTTAATGGCATAATCAAATGGGGTGAAAACAATTTCGCGGTTTACCTGGCCGGCCATTACACAGCTTTCGCCATTGATTAGGCCTTCTACTGCCGCTACACCTAATTGGCTTGCTAAAACACGGTCCATACAGGTTGGCTTACCACCACGCTGGATGTGTCCTAAAACCGAAACCTTTGTATCGTAATGTGGGTATTTTTCCTGAAGAATTTCACCTACTTTAAATGCACCGCCTGTATCGTCTCCTTCTGCTACGATAATAATTTTTGAGGCTTTGTCTTTACGACTATGTTCGAGTTTATGCAGAATATCATCTGCATTCATGTTCGCTTCAGGAATCATGATGGCTTCTGCACCCACGCCGATACCACTTCTTAAAGCGATCAAACCAGAATCCCGTCCCATCACTTCTACAATGAAAAGTCTGTCATGAGATTCTGCCGTATCTCTGATCCGATCTACCGCATCAATTACGGTATTAATGGCAGAATCGTAACCGATGGTAAAATCTGTTCCGGCCAAATCATTATCTATCGTTCCGGGTAAACCAATAATTGGAAAATCAAATTCATGTGAGAAAACATTAGCCCCGGTAAACGTTCCATCCCCACCAATCACTACTAAAGCATCAATATTTTTTGCTTTTAAGTTATTATATGCGGTTTGGCGTCCTTCTTTGGTTCTAAATGTTTCACTACGAGCTGTTTTTAAAATGGTTCCGCCACGCTGGATAATGTTTGCAACAGATTTACGATCCATTGCTATAAAATCATTATTAATTAAACCTTCATAGCCACGGATAAAACCAGTTACCTCAATATCGTAATAAATGGAAGCCCTTACTACTGCTCTAATTGCGGCGTTCATGCCTGGCGAATCGCCACCAGAGGTTAAAACACCAATGTTCTTTATCTTGTTCATTTGATTATTTCTTTCCCTTGAAAATATCTAAGGCGCTTTGCAAATATAGTGCATATTCTTTTGCATCAAAGATTGCACCTTGAGGAGCAACTAAAGTATTCAAATCATGTCCTGCTAAAACATAAAATGGCTGAGAGTTAGAATTGTATTTTGTTGCCTGAAAATCAGCATTCCATGCACCTAAATCTTCGGTATTTTTACGCAAAATTTCAGAATAGTGAACCTGATTTGCCGGCACTTTGGCTGATCTTTCATCAACATATAATTGTATAAGCACAAATTCTTCTTTAATTAACCGTCCTACCTCCGGGTCAATCCAAATTTTATCTTCCATTTTTCTACAATTCACACAGGCATGTCCGGTAAAATCGATAATCATTGGTTTGTTTACTTTTTTAGCGTAAGCCAAACCCTCCTCCAAATCGAAAAAAGCGTTAAAACCACGTGGTGGGTGTAAAACATCGCTGTATTTTACTTTAGCCGGAAATTCAGATGAACTTGCAGCGGCCGGCGCATTTCCGCCAAGAATGAAATCCTGGGTATTCATTGGTGGTGCCAAACCACTTAAAACACTCACCGGAGCCCCCCATAATCCAGGCAAAATATACACTGCAAATGAAAATGATAAGATGGCCAAAAATAATCTCGGAACCGAAACATATGGAAGATCACTATCATGAGAAAATTTCAGTTTTCCAAGGAGATAAATGCCCATCAAAACAAAAATCACAATCCATAAGCAAAGGAAGATTTCTCTATCAAACCATTCCCAGTGCCAAACTAAATCTGCTGCTGACAAAAACTTTAACGCTAAGGCCAATTCTAAAAACCCAAGACAAACCTTTACACTGTTTAGCCATCCTCCAGACTTCGGCATGCTATTTAAAAAGCCAGGAAAAATTGCTGATAAAGTGAACGGAAGCGCAAGCGCCAATGCAAAGCCAAACATACCTACTGCAGGACCAAGCACATTGCCTTTTGAGCTAGCCTCTACAAGTAAAGTCCCGATGATTGGTCCTGTGCATGAAAATGACACCAATGCCAAAGAGGCTGCCATAAAAAATATGCCGCCTAATCCCTTGCTGCTATCCGCTTTCTGATCAATCTTATTGACAAATGAACTCGGTAAAGTGATTTCAAATGCGCCAAAGAAAGAGATGGCAAACACAATGAGCAAAATAAAGAAAGCGAAGTTGAACCAACCGCTACTACTTAGTTCATTAAGTTTACTCGATCCGAATAATAAAGTAATTAATAAACCAAAAACTACATAGATTACAATGATAGAGATGCCATAAATAATGGCCTGGCCGATTCCTTTCTTTCTGCTTCCTGCCCTTTTTGTAAAATAACTGATTGTTAAAGGGACCATTGGAAAAATACATGGCATTAAAAAAGCAAGAAAACCGCCAAACAAGCCTTTTATGAAAGTTTGCCATAGCGTTAATTTTTCGGTTTCTGTTGTTTTTGAAATAGGTTTTGCAGCAGCTGTTGTGTCTTTCTTAACAGCTTGTGTCGTATCCTTAACAATCTTGTTTGCGGCACTGTCTTGCGCTGAGCCTACCTCAGTAAAAACAATATCATCTGGCAAACTTGTGGATGTGGTGTCTTGCGCAAAAGCAGCATGACTTTTAACAGCAGGCAATGCCAGAAACATTGTTGCCATTAAAAATAATAATAGGAACTTTCTCATTTGTGTGTTTCGTGTGTTCGAGGCGTGAAATTAAGAATAATTTTATTAAGAGCTTATTGATAAGCCCTACACCGTGCAGATTTTACTTTAAAAAGAAACAGTCCCGAAAAATTCCGGGACTGTTTCTAAATATTTAAATATCAATTATTTAACAGGAATACTAAATGCAACCTCTTCTGGTGGCAAACACTGCCTGTCATTACAAACCATAAATTCTACTTTACCCTTCACGGTAGTAGCGGCTTTGTTTAATTTTACTTTTTGTTGAAAGACCACAGTTTTTTCGAAAAAACTCACATTCATTTTAAAGGTATCTTCATATTTGGTAATCGCTTTCGGCTCTGCTGTTTTACCAACTAAACTGAAATCTTTAGACGGAGAAAAGGCAAAAGTTGTTTTTACAGGGCCGCCATCTTTAACATTCTGTGAGTAAATATGCCATTTATCATCAATGGTTGCTTTTAAATATAAAACAGCTTCAGTTTTGCTAACTTTTTTTGCTGCATATGACCAGGTGACTGGTTTTTCAATTTGAGCAAATGCCGCAGCAACGGTAAACAATACCATTGACAGCGCCAGGGTGATTTTTTTCATTGTGTGTTTATTTTGTGTGTGTAAATTCAATTTCTTTAAAGTTAAATAACTTCTGAGTTCCGCCAACATTCATCAGCAATTGCCCGTTTTCTTCAACTCCATCAATTATCCCTTCAAAAACCTCTCCACCTTGTTTATAAAATCCGCTTATGCCAAAATTATAAAGCCTTTTCAGGTAAATATCATGTAAAATACTAAATTTTCCTGATTTCAAAATTAGGTAGTATTTTTCCATAAAGACGAATAATTTCTCCATAATGACTTCTAACTGAACTTCCCTGTGTAAAATTCGAAATACAGAAGTTGCTTTATGACTGATATCTTCTGCAAAATCCTCTTGGTTGATATTCAGGCCAATGCCAATTACTGATGATTTGATCGACGAACCTGTCAGCGTATTTTCAATCAATATCCCACCTAGTTTTTTATTAAGATAATACATGTCATTAGGCCACTTTATCTTAATACCTTGAGGGATAAAGTGTGACAAAGCCTCGCTAACAGCCAAACTTACGGCCATATTAAGGTAGAACTGTTTGTTTAAGGCTAAAGCTGAAGGCTTGAGATAAATACTTGCACTAATGTTTTTGCCTACTTCTGTTTGCCAAACACTATTTTGCTGACCTCTCCCGGCAAACTGATTATCTGCCATAATTGCAGTGCCTTCCGGTAATGGCTCGGATTTTGACAGCAATTCTTTTAAATAATTATTAGTAGAATCAACTTCTTTTAATTTGATTAAATTTTGACCAACAAATAGTGTCGAAAAAGTGTTATTTTGCAAGTGTTGAATTTATAATATTGTAATTCCAAAATTAAAGCATTTTAATGGTAAAAAAGAAAATAGTAGCCCTTTCTACATACCTTTCTGAGTTAGCCGTTCATGGCATTCAGGAAAAAAAAGGAGAAGATATAGTGCGGTTAGATCTAACAAATATTCACACCTCTGTAGCTGATTATTTTATTATTGCTAGCGCCAATTCTGGCACACAAGTAAAAGCAATTGCCGATAGCGTAGAAAAGGAAATCTATAAAGCAACTCAAACCGACCCCAGACATAAGGAAGGTTTTGAATCTGCTGATTGGATTATTCTAGATTATTTCGATGTGGTTGTGCACATTTTTAAAACCGAGAAACGCCATTTTTATGGCATTGAAGAATTGTGGGGCGATGCTGAGAGCACAAATTACCAAAGCGCATAACCTACTGAAACCATTTTGAAAAAGACAAATGAACGATAATCAAAATACAAACGAGAACAAAAAACCGGGAAAAAGAATTCCTAATATCCCGAAAAAACCACAAAAGGGACCTAAGTTTAATATCTTTTGGGTTTATGCAGCAATTATTGTTGCCATTATAGCTGCTCAAGTGCTTTTCTCCGGAGATGGCGGTAAAAAAATTGATTATCCAGAATTCGAAAGTAAAATGCTTTTGACTGGAGATGTTGAAAAATTAGTTGCTTACAAAAGCGAAGACCTTGTAAAAGTTGAAGTTTATATTAAAAAAGCTGCGCTTGATAAGCCAGAATATGAAAAGTATAAAAGCACTAGCAGATTTGCTACAGCCAACAGTGGCCCGATTGTATATTTCAATGCAGGCACGATGGATGGCTTGGATAAACAATTGGCCGACTCTCAAAAAGATCTTCCTGCAACGCAGCCAAGAATTTTAGCCGAGAAAGAAAGTCGCAGCAACCCGTTTTTGGGCTTATTGGTTAACATTGGTTTACCATTGCTTTTATTAATCGGTTTCTGGATTTTTATGATGCGCAGAATGGGCGGCGGTGGTGCCGGCGGTGGTCAGATCTTCAGCATCGGCAAATCAAAAGCTACCTTATTCGATAAGGAAAGCCAGGTAAACATCACCTTCAATGATGTTGCAGGATTAGAAGAAGCAAAACAAGAGGTAATGGAAATTGTCGATTTCCTTAAAAACCCTAAAAAATATACCAATCTGGGAGGTAAAATACCAAAAGGCGCTTTGCTTGTTGGTTCGCCAGGTACGGGTAAAACTTTATTGGCGAAAGCAGTAGCTGGTGAAGCTCAAGTTCCGTTTTTCTCTTTATCAGGATCCGATTTCGTGGAAATGTTTGTTGGGGTAGGTGCTTCACGTGTTCGAGATTTGTTCAAACAAGCTAAAGACAAAGCGCCATGTATCATCTTCATTGATGAGGTTGATGCCATTGGCCGTGCCCGTGGAAAAAACAGTGTAATGGGCGGAAATGATGAACGTGAAAATACATTGAACCAGTTATTGGTAGAGATGGATGGTTTCGGAACAGATTCTGGCATCATCATTCTTGCTGCTACAAACCGTCCGGATGTATTGGACTCTGCTTTATTGCGTCCAGGTCGTTTCGATAGACAAATTTCAATTGATAAACCAGATTTAGTTGGCCGTGAGCATATTTTTAACGTTCACTTAAAACCAATTAAAACGGCTGAAGAAGTAGATGCCAAAAAATTATCAGCACAAACACCAGGTTTTGCCGGTGCTGAAATTGCGAATGTTTGTAATGAAGCTGCATTAATTGCCGCCCGTAGAAACAAAGAGCAGGTTGATATGCAAGATTTTCAAGATGCAATTGACCGCGTAATTGGTGGTTTAGAAAAGAAAAATAAAATTATCTCTCCTGAAGAGAAACGAATTGTGGCCTACCATGAGGCGGGTCATGCTATTGCAGGCTGGTTCTTAGAACATGCAGATCCATTAGTTAAAGTATCAATTGTTCCTCGTGGTGTTGCGGCATTAGGTTATGCGCAATATTTACCAAAAGAGCAGTTCTTATATACAACTGAGCAATTAATTGACGGTATGTGTATGACAATGGGTGGCCGTGTTGCTGAAGACATTACTTTTGGTAAAATCTCTACAGGTGCACAAAATGACTTAGAGCGCATTACTAAGTTATCATATGCAATGGTTAGTATTTATGGTATGAATGAAGCCGTTGGAAATGTTTCTTTCCATGATCCTCAAAACGAATACAATTTCAACAAACCATATTCTGATAAAACATCAGAATTAATTGATGTTGAAGTGCGTAAGCTTATTGGTGATGTCTATATCAAAACTAAACAGTTATTACTTGATAAACAGGATGGCTTAGAAAAATTAGCTCAAAAATTATTAGAGAAAGAAATCTTATTCCAGGCCGATTTAGAAGAGATTTTAGGTAAACGTCCTTTTGATACGCGTACCACTTATGATGAATTTGTAAACGGGACAGGCGATCAAACGCCGGCCGCTGAAGGTTTAGTTCATGATGGTGTAAGTGATACTGATATCAATAAAGAAGTTACCGGAATTAATCCTGCTTCTGATAAAGCATAAAATATGCTAATTGCATATAAAAACAATTATACATAAGTTTGAAACCTTGAACCTAAAAAATTCAAGGTTTCATTTTTTTATACAATGAAGGATAACACGACCGCGAAAGAACAAATACTGAAAAAGATAAGAAAGGCACTTTTAGAAAAACGTGAAAATCCTTATCCGAATCTTGAGGAAAGCCCTTTATATAAAAAAAATACAGAGGAGCTGGAAGTGTTGTTTGCGGAACAGTTAACAGCAATATCAGGCAACTTTATTTTCTGTGAAGATGGGATCGATTTTTTCGAAAACATGCTTCAACTTGCAGATCGGTTTAAATGGCGGAAAATTTATTGCTGGGAACCAGAACTTCAGGCGTTTTTATCTAAATATGAATTTCCCTTTTACCAAACCGATAAAGATTTTGAGCAGGCTGAAGTAGGCATAACGCTATGCGAAGCCCTGATTGCGAGAAATGGGAGTGTGATGGTAAGTAATCAAAGTGCTGCAGGGAGACGCTTAAGTATTTTCCCTCACCATCACATCGTAATTGCCAGAACAAGCCAGTTAGTTTTGGATTTAAAAGATGGGTTCCAATTACTTAAAAATAAATATGGCAATCAAATCCCATCGATGATTAGTAACATCACCGGCCCAAGCCGAACCGCTGATATTGAAAAGACTTTGGTATTAGGCGCACATGGCCCTAAAGAACTTTTTGTTTTTTTGATAGATGATTTTAGTTAAAAAATTTCCTTATCTAATTTATTAACCATAGTTTTATACTACATACCGTTTTAGTATGCGGTATTATAATTATGAGCAAAGTAATAAATACGGTAATTACCGGCACAGGAAGTTACATCCCTGAAAATATAATTTCTGGTAGCGAATTTTTAAACTCAACTTTTTTTGAGAATGGAACGCGTTTAGAAAAAGAGAACTCGGAGATTATCCACAAATTCTCTGAAATTACAGAAATCGTTGAAAGAAGATATGCTTGTCCTGAGCAATTGAGTAATCACATTGGTGCTTTAGCTGCTCAAAAAGCAATAGATAATGCAGGTATTGATAAAGAGACATTAGATTACATCATCTTTTGCCATAATTTTGGCGATATCCCTTTAGGAAGTAACCGCATAGACATTCTGCCTTCGCTGGCTGCAAAAGTTAAACAACAACTGGGAATCGCAAATCCTGATTGCGTAGCTTATGATACCATTTTTGGTTGTCCGGGATGGGTTCAGGGATCAATTCAGGCTGACTATTATATTAAAAGTGGTGATGCCAAACGGGTGATGGTTATTGGAGCAGAAACATTGAGCAGAATTATTGATCCGCATGATCGTGATAGCATGATTTTTTCTGATGGTGCAGGTGCTGTTATTTATGAAGCTAAGGAAGAAGAAGATCAAAAAAAGGGAATTCTGGCCCACAAAACCGAAACACATGCAGTAAATTACAGCAACCTTTTGGTGATGGGGAAAGGATCACACCCTGAAGAAACCAGCGGTAATTTTTATCTCAAAATGAATGGCAGAAAACTTTACGAGTTTGCTGTGGTTCAGGTTCCGCAAGTAATTAAAAAAGCCATAGATAAAGCTGGGTTAAGCGTGGAAGATGTTAATATTGTATTCGTTCATCAGGCCAACGGTAAAATGGACACTGCAATTATGAAGCGTTTATTCAAACTTTATGGCAAAGACACCGTTCCTGATAATTTAGTCCCGATGACGATTTCCTGGCTTGGAAACAGTTCGGTAGCTACTGTTCCAACGCTGCTAGACTTAGTGCTAAAAGAACAAGTGAAAGGCTACAAAGTAAAAACTGGTGATATTGCTGTATTTGCATCTGTAGGTGCAGGGATGCATATCAACGCATTTGTTTATCGCTTTTAATTAAGTCTTTTTAATCCAGCTTTTGCCTGGCTTTCAATACTGCTTTCATACTCATGATTTTTCATTGATATGGCGGTATTGAAGGCCTCTTTTGCTTTAGTTATATTTTTACGCTTTTCATAAACTTTACCCATTTGCAAAGCTGCATTTGCTGCAAAATAATATTTCAAGGTTTTACCCTGATTAATTGTAGCCTGATAAGCTGCTAAAGCCTGATCATCTTTTCCCTGATCATCATATATTCGGCCTAAACGATAGTTAAATTCAGTTTTATCCCGGTCACTGGAAAAATCACTTGTATTTTTGTCAGAAAGATACTGTAATGCCTTGGATAAGTACCCACCATCATATAGCAACCTCGCTTTCAACAAATCAATTGCTGGTGTAGCGGCGCTGGCTTCATTTTTAGCCTGCTTATCTTTTTCGTTATAAGTATAGCCATTACTAATTACTTTGGACATGTAGCTTGTATAGCCATTTCTATCGCCTTTAAGCAACGAAATCCACCCCATCCGAAGGTTTGTATCCTTAATATAATTTACGCCTTTATTGGTTTGTAGAAAACGGTTAAAATAGGCAGTTGCATTTAAATCCAATTTGTTTAAATGTGCAATTCCCTCCAGATATTCCAGATAAGGGAAAGGCTGATACAAATTACCTTCCGGCTTTTTTGAAAGGATAGTGATAGCCTCATCGTTATGGGCATTTTTAATACAGACATAACTTTGTAAGTAACTTTTAAGTAAGCTGGTGTCTGCAATTCTTTCGGTGTACTTCATGGTTTTTGAATAGGCCGATGAACTGTGGGCTACATCAGTAAGCACGTAGGCATAATAGAAAATCACTTCTTCATAGAAGGGTTCGTAGGATGATTTTGGCAGGTTTTGCGCTAATTTTTCAAACATATCTAAACCACCTTGCATATTACCTTTAATGCCAAAGGTTGACAATGCAGTTTTTAAAGCGCCATCAGGCATATTCCCTAATACTACATTGATAAGGCCCAAGCCCTTTAAATTAAGATGGAAATTAGGGAATTTCTTTGCATTATCCTGTAACATACTATTCGCCCTTTTAATGCACATCGCCGCATTAAAATATTCTCCAAACCTGCCATGAATCAGCGCCCATTGTAAATTGATTTCGGCCTGAGCATAAAGGTAGTAAGGTGAAGCTTTATCATCATCACTAATTTGATCCAATCTGGCCGACTTGTTGCCTTTTAACCGATCAAAATCAGCTTTGCTTTCAGAAGTGATAATGGTGAAATAATCTACATAGTTTTCTAATAGCGGAATAATCGAATTCTTTGGATGTTGCTTTTTTTCTGTGGAGATATAAGCTTTAGCATTTCCTAATTTCAGTTCAAAAATGCTTCTATATGCATTTAAACAGTTAGCGTTAAAGTCAAAGTTTGCAAATAGTGCTAGCGGAAAAGAAAGTAATAGGGAGAACGTGACTAAGCGTAAAAATTTTATCATTAGAAGGGTATTCGTTTATACTGCCGAACGGTACAGAATTCACATTTTAAAATATCTACAATAAACGCAAAAAACTTATTCTTGTTTTGTGTATAAACAAAAAACGTCCCGATAATATCGAGACGTTTTTTAAATAATTTCCTAAGCGATTATGCTTCTGCTACTTCGTGAGTTAAAGCCTCATCAACCAAAATACGACCGCAGTGTTCGCAAACGATAATTTTTTTACGTTGACGAATATCTAACTGACGTTGAGGTGGAATTTGGTTAAAGCAACCAGAGCAAGAATCACGATCAATGGTTACCACAGCTAAACCGTTAACAGCATTTTTGCGCAAACGCTTGTAAGCTACCAATAAACGTTCTTCAATTTGAGGCTCTGCTTTATCAGCTTTCTTTTGTAAATCCTGCTCTTCTTTTTCAGTTTCAGCAGTAATTACATCTAGTTCGCCTTTTTTAACATCTAAATCCTTCTTTCTGCCATCTAACTCAGCTTTAGCAGCTTCATAAATTTCAGTTTTTGAAGTGATTTCGAAACCATGTTCTTTAATTTTTTTCTCAGAAACCTGGATATCTAAACCTTGAATCTCGATTTCTTTAGTTAAAGCATCGTATTCACGGTTATTTTTAACTTCTTTTAATTGAGAATCGTATTTTTTGATAGCTGCCTGAGCATCTTTGATCGTATTTTTACGGGTTACGATTGAATCCTCAAGATCATCAAGTTCGCCTTTGATTT
>NZ_AJLG01000022.1 GCF_000258495.1 Pedobacter agri PB92 | reverse complement strand
ACGTACACACTAGTTTTGCTACCAGTTGATTCAAGGTTACGATTTTTATCATTTGTGGAAAAACGAAAACTGCCTGGTTCAGATGGGTGGCTCAGACCAGTGGGGTAATATTGTCACCGGAACGGAGCTCATCAGAAGAAAAGATGCAGGAACAGCCTATGCCATAACTACCCAATTGATAAAAAAGGCAGACGGAACCAAATTTGGGAAAACCGAAAGTGGTGCAGTTTGGCTGGATCCTGAAAAAACTTCCCCGTACAAATATTACCAGTTTTGGTTAAACGCTTCTGATGATGATGTGAAAAAGTGGATCAGGATTTTCACTTTAAAAACTAAAGAAGAAATTGAAGCTTTGGAAACTGAGCATAATGCTGCCCCTCATTTACGTATTTTACAGAAAGCGCTGGCGGAAGACATCACCATCAAAACGCATTCGGTTGAAGCGCTTGAAACGGCTATCAAAACCTCTGAATTTCTTTTTGGAAACGGATCACTTGAGTTTTTGAAAAGTCTATCTGAGAAGCAGGTTTTAGAAATGTTCGAAGGTATTCCACAATTCAAAATCTCTAAAGCAGGATTAGCTGCCGGAATTGATGCCGCAACATTGCTTGCTGAAAAGGCATCGGTGTTTCCATCAAAAGGAGAAACTAAAAAATTAATTCAGGGTGGTGGAGTTTCAGTGAACAAAGAAAAAGTGGCTGAAGCCACTCAGATATTCAATGCTGACCATTTGATTAATGATCAATTCATTGTGGTTCAAAAAGGTAAGAAAAATTATTTCTTGCTGATTGCTGAATAATCATAAAATCTATATCTCACAAATCCCGATCAATTGATTGGGATTTTTTATGAAGTGTTCTAAATCGGACAAAATGTATATATTTGAGTATATTTGTCTGTTATGAAAAAGAAAGTTGATGATTTAAAAAATGCAGAGGAACCAATGGTAACGTATGGAGTTGTTAACGACACACTTATAGCTGCTATGATGGGGAATCAGCGTTCAAATCCCTCTGATTTTGACTTAGTAGCGCTTGCCCGTAAAGGAATACCAAAAAAATCTTTAACAGCTTTGGGGAAACAAATTTCTTTAACCATGGAGGAAATTGCCAGCATTTTACATATTTCGGATAGGACATTACAGCGTTACACACAAGATACCCTTGTTAAAACCGAATATGCAGATAGAGCGATTGCTCTTGCTAAGCTATATGAACGTGGCATTGAAGTTTTAGGTACAACCAAAGCGTTCAACTCCTGGATCAGGCATCCCAATAAAGCATTGAATAATGAAACGCCGTTGAATTTACTTGATACGGGTATAGGTTTCGAAATGGTTTTGCAGGTTTTAGGTAGGATAGAGTATGGTGTTTTTAGTTAAATGATTTTATATCGTATTAGTAACTGCAAATATGCTAGAGATATCAGTGGAACTGGTGCTAAAATGTTTGGTGGCCGCTGGAATTCTGCAGGTACGCCCATGCATTATATGGCAGAAAACAGGGCCCTAGCTGCACTGGAGGTATTGGTTAATATAGACAATGTTAGTGATACAAGCCAGCTGTGCTTATCAATCTTTGAACTTAGTGATGAAAGTATTGAGCTTTGTAACCTCAATCAACTTCCTAAAAATTGGAGAGCATATTCATCATCTTTTGAATTGCAAAAGATCGGCGATGAATTTGTAAAAACAAACAAATATTTATTATTAAGAGTGCCTTCTGCAATTATAGAAGATGAATTCAATTTTTTGATGAACGTCAATCATCCGCTGGCAGAAAATATTAAAATTTTAGAAATCAAACCTTTTAGTTTTGATAACCGATTGTTGTAAGTTATTGCACCAGCAAATTACAACCTCTAATGTCAGCATTATCAAACCTGCCTAAAACCTCGAAACTTCCATCGGGGTTAATTTTGCCTAAATCTTGTGTTGCAATAAATGAACAGGAGTTGATATTCGCTAAATCAACAACATTGATTCCTCCGGTTTTGCCGTGATGAATTAAGCTTAACGGATCGTTGGTATCTCTAATTAGAACCCTCATCCAACTTGGACAATTGAAAACACCATCACCTAAAGAATAGGCCTGGGAAAGTAATTCGGTCATGCCGTATTCGCTGTGAATGGATGGCACACCAAAGCCTTTTGTTAATTGTTCATGTAATTCTTCACGAACCATTTCCTTCCTTTTTCCTTTCATGCCGCCGGTTTCCATCACGATTAATTCAGGAAAATTAATCTTGAACTGTTCAATAAAATCAAGCAGGGCATAGGTTACACCAATTAATACCGTGGGCTGACTTTTTGCTTTCAAAGCCAGCAAAGTTTGTAATAGTTCATCGTGGTTATACAGAAAATAGCCACTTTGCGGATGGCCACTTTTTTCAATCAGATCATTCACCATGTAAATTAATGACGATCCCGAGCGCTGTTGGTAGGATGGGAGTAAAGCCAGAAAACAATAATCACTTACTTCAGCATAGAAATGTTTAAATGCCTTTAAATAGCTTTGCTCATAGAGGCTAACATTTTTAACGTGGTGACTGCTTTGAACCATGCCTGTGGTGCCCGAACTGCTGAAGGTAATTTCAACCGGATTGCGGCTACTTAAAATGTGATGCGTTTTAAAAAAACTGATAGGCAGAAACGGAATCTGCTCAATATTTTTTACCTGATCAACATCAATTTTTAAGTGATGAATGTATTCTTTATAAACCTGGCAGTTTTTTGCTTGGTGTTCAAAAATGGAAAGGGCATGAGCATTAAACTCTTCTGCAGTTTTTATAGCGAATAGATCTTCCTGATTAAGCATTGTATTGCAAAAGTACGAAGCCTTATGCTATTTTCTCGTCAGTTTTTTTTGCAAGCATGGCCATTCTGAAATGGTAACCACAAAACCCGCTAATGCCTGCAACCAGTCCACTTAAAATTCCGGTGACTAAAAGCAAAGCCCACCACAATTTAATGCCTGTCATCACTGCAACCCGGCCTGCCAATACATTATCGTTGGGTAAACTTTTAAATAAAGCATAACCGATCCATAGTAAAAATATAGCAAAAAAAGATTGCCAGAAAGCTATTTTCCCGGTTTTGCCAATAATGCCACAAGTAGCAAAGGAAATTACGATGATCACCCACCAAGGCGCAATCATTTGAAGAAAGAAACAAATTATTAATATAACGATGAAAACCATGTTTAGCTATTTGGAAATTTTTAAACGAGAAATTATTTTGCCCGATCGATCATCGGCACTTTTCATGTAAAACAAGTCGTATAATTGACCATTTGCCCAGGTATCTACCATATTATCGTAGAATTTACTTCCCGGATTTCCTGACTGGCCACCAGGGTAAACGCCATGACCTTTTGGAGTTTTACCTAATTCAATCACCATGCGCCAGGAAGGTCCATTGGTTTCGCTGATGGCATTGATGGTGCTTTTTGCTCCTCCGATTTGCAACACCTTCGAGCCCAATCCAGGTATTTTTGCCAAATGAGGTACATTGGTTTGTTTCACATTACTCCATCTCCAATCTTTATTGATAGGCCCAAACCTACGCTCTAAACTGTCGCAACTATATTTGAATGCCTCATTTACCAAATCTGCCAATGATTCTTTTTGATTGGTATTCACATTGTCGTACCATTTAGAATTTGGTTCCTTTAAAATCATTTCTACGGTGCGGTCTCTGGATGGATAACGCATTGGAATGCCTTTAACCACAAATTCATCATTCCAGATGTTGAAGGACAAGCGCTTGGTCCAGATTTCAAAAACGCTGGCAGCAATTTCCTCCGCATCATAACGTTTGTTCCATTTTGATACGTAGCCTAAAGCTTCTTTTTGGGTGGCGTTTAAGCTTTCGTTGTTCAATAATGGAACTATCGCCGGAATCAGATTCTGCGCCATAATGCTATAATTATCAGTTTGCATGAGCCTGATGCTATCCATCGTTGCTTTATTCATCGCTGCCAATCTATCATTAATCCGTTTTCCTCTTTCATATGGAGAGAATTCCCAATTGATGTAATATGGATAAGTTTTATCGGTAGAAGATTGATTGGCAGAGCTGACAAAACCACGTGGTGGATTCTTAACCGTTGGATTCTGAGCAGCCGGAATCCATCCCTGCCAGTCGTAAGCCGGATCGGTGCCATCCAGAATAAACTTTCCCTGATCTTTCCATTTAAGCGGGAATTTTCCATTAGGCGTAATGGAAATATCATTATCCACGCTGGCGAAAACGAAATTTTGAGCCGGTGCAGTGTAATAGGTTAAAGCTTTGCGGTAATCGTTATAATTACTGCCGCGATTTAGCTGATAAAAGGTCATCAACTCATTTGATTTTTCATGCGCAATCCATCTCAGGGCATCGCCAACCGGCACATTATCTGCTCTTCCGTATTTTGGTTTCTGGAAATAAACAACCGGGCCGTGGTGGGTATAATACACGGTATCAATTTCTGTTTTACTGCCTCGGATTCTGATGGTTTCTAAACGCCTGGTAGTTTTATTCCATTTGTTGTTGTACCAGTACTCATTGTGCGATGAATCTTTAAATTTAATCTGATAAAAGTCCAATACATCAGCCGCTACATTGGTTACCCCCCAGGCAATTTTTTGATTAAAACCGATAATTATACCTGGTGCACCCGGTAATGAAACTCCATACGTATTAATGCCCGGTGCATGTAATTGAATCTGGTACCAAATGGATGGCAAGGTCAAGTCCAGATGCGGATCATTCGCCAATATTGGGAAACCTGAAGCTGTTTTCGAACCTGATAATGCCCAATTGTTACTGCCAATACCCTCAATTTTTTGCTTTGTCTTAACATCACCGGTTAAAGCTGCGGTAAAACTTTCAGGCGTTTTAGGTGTTGGCAGTGGCGTAAAATCCCATTTTGTTCCTACCGGGATAATGGGGTCTTCCCGAAAAGGATAATCTGGAAAAAGATCTTTCGTAACCTCAGGACCGAATTTTTTAAGAATATTGGTCATGTAAAACTCATCGGAACCCATGGCTAATACTGCCGACATTTGCTTCAATAAAAGCGCACATTTTATGGGGGTCCAGTTTTCTGGTTTGAAATCAAGTAATTTATATTCAAGCGGGTAATTGGCTTTAGAAAGTGTTTTAATGTAGGCATTAATTCCATCGGTATAAGCCAGAATCATTTCTTTAGATTTAGAATCGGCCATCATCCCTTTTAACGAATTTTCAGCACCATAAACCATACCCATTCGGCGTTGATATCGATCTACTTCGATGGCTTTCTCCCCAACCACTTCACTGATTCTTCCGGCCGCAAAACGGGTTTGAAAATCCATTTGCCAGAGGCGATGCATGGCGGTAACGTAACCTTGAGCGAGGTAAAGATCATGGTCGTTTTGAGCAAAGATGTGAGGAATCATCCGGTCGTCGAAAACAATCTCAATCTTATCAAAAGCCCCTTTTATCTTCACCTTGTGGTTAAAAATAAAATGATTGTTTTCAGCATTTTGCCAAAAACCCATAAAAGGATTTAAAAACTTTAAAAGGGGTGGGTTTTGACCGATTTTCGTATTAAATAAGAAGGCTAGGGCTATAGGAATAATTACACAGAACAGCGCTTTAATTTTATTCATAAATATGGTTAGCTAAAAACTATCAGTTGACTAAGTTACGGGTAAAATGCTGATTTAATGAGATGAAAATACAACAAACTGACTATCAATCAAAATTATAAAATGAATTGAAATTATTATGCAAACATAATTTGTTTAATTCGAAAAAAGCATTTAAGTTTATCCTAACTAATAATACAACTAACCAAATTTTAATCATTTATGAGAAGAAACTTTACACAGATCTTGTATGTGTTATTTTTAGTGTTTGCATTAAATATTGCAGCACAGGCACAAAACATCACGGTTAGTGGAACCGTTAAAGATAAGCAATCGAAAGAAGGACTGGCGGGTGTAAGTGTAACCATTAAAGGGCAAACCGGTGGTACGGCTTCATCAGGCGATGGTAGTTTTTCATTTACAACAAACGCGAAAGTTCCGTTTACTTTAGTTGCCTCTTATGTAGGCTATGGAACTGTTGAGCGCCAGGTAACCGGGAACACAGCGGGTATAAATATTGAATTAGAAACCGCTGTTACCTTAGGAGGTGACGTGGTAGTTTCTGCATCAAGAACGCCTGAACGTATTTTGGAATCGCCGGTTTCTATTGAGCGAATGAGTGCTGCATCCATCAGAGAAATTGCTGCACCATCTTTTTATGATGCGTTAAACAACATGAAAGGGGTAGAGAGCAGTATGCAAAGTTTAACGTTCAAATCTATCAATACCCGTGGTTTTAACTCAAACGGTAACACACGTTTTAACCAATACATCGATGGCATGGATAACCAGGCCCCTGGCCTGAACTTCTCTGTCGGAAATATTGTAGGTATTACCGAGCTTGATGTAGATAATGTGGAACTTTTACCGGGCGCTTCGTCAGCTTTGTACGGTGCCGGTGGTATTAATGGAACTTTACTGATGACTTCAAAAGATCCTTTCAAATATCAGGGCGCTAGTTTTCAATATAAAACAGGAATTAACCATGTAAATGACGACAATTCAAGTGTACAACCTTTTAATCAACTGGATGTTCGCGTGGCAAAATCGTGGAATAATAAATTTGGCGTGAAAGCGGCTTTTTCATTTCTGCAGGCTAAAGACTGGATGGGTACCAACTATTCAAACTTTGACCGTAATGCAAGGATGTTCAAGTCTGGCGATCGTAACAGCGACACCAATTACGATGGGATAAATGTTTATGGTGATGAGGTGAGCCAGAACATGCGTAACGTAGCTTTAAGTGTTCAAAACGCAACAATTTCAGGTATTAATGCGGGTTCTGGTGGTGCCATACCAAATATTAAAGCTTTAATGGATGGTGCATTTGGTGCTGCCATTCCAAATGCAGCACAACAAGCAGGATTTTTAGCGGGGTTGCCAGCAGCATTGCGTCCGGCAGTACAAAACTATCTTCCTTTTTATGTGGGTTTAAAAGCTAATTTAATTCCTGATCAAAATGTTTCCAGAACGGGTTACAACGAACGCGATCTGGTTGATTATGATACCAAATCGTTAAAAGCTTCAGGTGCAGTTTACTACAACATCACCAACACCGTTCAAGCCGTTGCGCAAGCCAACTGGGGAACAGGAACATCTGTTTACACCGGTTCCGACCGCTATTCGCTCAGAAATTTTAATATCGGGCAATATAAATTAGAGGTTAAAGGTCAGGATTTCTCCATCAAAGGTTATACTACCCAGGAACGCTCAGGCGATTCTTATATCTCATCTATCTTAGGAAGTTATATTAATGAGGTTTCTAAACCTTCTACCACCTGGTTTCCGCAATATATTGGTAATTATGTTGGTGCAAGAGCAGCGGGCCAAAGTGATGCAGCAGCGCATGTAACCGCAAGAGGCGTGGCTAATCAAGGCCGGTTTGAGCCGGGAAGTCCGCAGTTTGCCACGTCAATGAACAACATCATGAACACCACCATCAGTGCAACTGCCATCAATTCTGCAAATCCTTCGCAAAGTGTTTATGGGGCTAAATTTGATGATAAAACTAACTTATATCACTATGAGGGAATGTATAATTTTACCAATGCCTTCAACAATGTGGTAGAATTTCAGGTTGGTGCTTCTTACCGATTATATGATTTGAACTCTGCCGGAACTATCTTCAATGATTTAAACAATTCGATCGATATCAATGAATATGGTGCTTTCGGACAAATCGGTAAAAAGTTTTTCAATGATAAAGTTAAATTCACTTTCGCTGGTAGGTATGATAAGAGCATGAACTTCGAAGGTCGTTTTACGCCACGTATCACCGGGGTTTTTACTGTAGCTAAAAATAACAACATCAGGGCTTCTTATCAAACCGGTTACCGTAACCCAACTACCCAAAATCAGTATATCGATCTATCAGTGGGCGGTGGTTCTCAGCGTTTGATTGGCGGTTTGCCGGAGATCATCTTTGGTAAATACAATTTGAATGGCAATAAGGCTTTTACAGATGTGAGTTACCGTGCATTCCTGGCATCAGCTGCTACGGGTACACCAAATCCAACCTTATTACAACAATATACGTTTGATGATCGCGGTGTTCGCCCGGAAAGTGTTCAGTCTTATGAATTGGGTTATAAAGGTTTAATTTTACCAAATTTATTAGTCGATGCCTACGGCTATTACAATATTTATAAAGATTTTATTACCGCGGTTGATGTGTATCAGAATGTAGGTACATTGGCGGCTCCAACTTTCGTTAAATTTGGCGTTCCGGTAAATGCAGCCGGCGAGGTAAGTTCATATGGTGCGGCCTTAGGTTTAGATTATTTGGTGGGTAACTATAATATCAGCGGAAACGTTTCGTATAACCAGATTGGTGATCTTCCTGCAAATTACATCAATGATTTCAATACACCGAAAGTACGTTTTAACCTAGGATTCGGAAACAAGGAAATCATCAAAAATGTAGGATATAACCTCTCGTATCGCTGGCAAGATAAATTCTACTGGAATTCGTCATTTGCTTCAGGAGAAGTTCCGGCCTACAGTTCATTAGATGCTCAGGTTAGTTTTAAAATACCTTCGGTAAAATCATCAATCAAATTGGGTGGATCTAACGTAATGAACAAATATTACATTACTTCTTATGGTAATCCGGCAGCGGGAGCAATTTATTACTTAGCATTTTCTTATAATCCATAGTTAAAAGATATGCGCTTTCTGAAACCCTCTTACTTTTGAAGTGAAGAGGGTTTTTTTATTTTTAATACATCCCTTTTATAAAATATTTGTATTATAGTACTTTCTTAAACACATCTCAGTTTAAGGGTAATTAATTTAAAATTTTGAATAAAAAAGGATGGAAGATACCAACGACAAGACAAGTGAGATAAACGACCTGATTGAAAAAGAACAAGAAATACAGCATTTAAATAACCCTGTTGATATATCGGTAAAACCGATTGTTAAACAATATCTTGGATCGGTAAAAAAGGTAAAGAAAGAAGGAAATCGTTTTTATTTTTCTGATGGCGATGCCAAAGTAGAAATAAGAGTAGTTAGTGATGAGATTATTCGCGTTAGGCTTGCACCACATGGTGTTTTTCTTGATGATTTTTCTTACGCTGTACCCGAGGTAGATCAAAAAGTTTCCGTTTTTAAAATGCAGGAGCATGAAGATCATTATACCGTTTCTACACATTCGGTAACCTGTAAAATAGAAAAAGCTAATTTTCATGTTTCATTTTCTGATAACATTACCAATTTGGTAATGGTTGATGAAGCAAATTCCATGCACTGGGAGGAAAATGTCGATTTCGGCGGTTACTATATTTATGCAACTAAAAAATGTCACCCCGAAGAGAATTTTTTCGGCTTAGGTGATAAATCTGGAAATTTCAATCTTCGTGGTCGACGTTTCGAAAATTGGAATACCGACGCCTATTCTTTCGGTTGGAACCAGGATCCACTGTATCGAACCATTCCATTTTATATTGGCCTTCATAATCAGGCTGCATACGGAATCTTTTTTGATAATACTTTTAAATCCTATTTCGATTTCGGTGGTGAGGATGTAAGTAAAACGAGTTTCTGGGCAGATGGCGGTGAATTGCAATACTATTATATTCACGGCCCTCACATTATGGATGTAGTGAAACGTTATGCCAGCTTAACCGGCACGCATCCAATGCCTCCAAAATGGACTTTAGGTTATCAGCAATGTCGCTGGAGCTATTATCCGGAAACAAAAGTAAAAGAAATTGCCAAGCAGTTTAGAGATAGAAAAATTCCCTGCGATGCCATTTATCTGGACATCGATTATATGGACGGCTATCGCTGCTTTACCTGGAACAAAAAATATTTTCCTGATCCACGTAAAATGATCAAAGAGCTTTCTGATGATGGTTTTAAAACCGTTGTCATGATCGATCCGGGAATTAAGGTAGATGACGATTATTGGGTTTTTAAAGAAGGAAAAGACAATAAATACTTCTGTAGAAGAAGTGATGATTATTTTATGGAAGGCCATGTTTGGCCAGGCCGTTGCCAATTCCCTGATTTTACCAATCCGAAAGTTAGAAAGTGGTGGGGTAAATTGTATGAAGAGTTGGTAGATATGGGTGTTGCTGGCTTTTGGAACGATATGAACGAACCGGCAGTGTTTGGTTCGGGTACGTTTCCGAATGATGTGCGCCACAATTATGATGGCTACCGCGGCTCTCACCGTAAAGCCCATAACGTTTATGGCATGCAAATGGTTCGTTCAACCTATGAAGGCTTGAAAAAACTGATGCGCAATAAACGTCCGTTTACCATTACCAGAGCAGGTTATTCTGGTATGCAACGTTACGCCAGTGTTTGGACCGGAGATAATATTGCTACCTGGGAGCATTTGAAAATCGGGAATATTCAGTGCCAGCGTTTATCAGTGTCTGGCGTTCCTTTCTGTGGAACAGATATTGGGGGTTTTAGTGGAGAGCCAGATGGCGAATTATTTACTCGCTGGATTCAGTTAGGTACTTTTTCGCCGTTCATGAGAGCACACTCTGCTGGTGATACTGCAGAACGTGAGCCATGGAGTTTCGGCGAATTTTTTGAAGACATCAACCGCAAATTCATAGAGCTGCGGTATCGTTTAATGCCTTATCTGTACTCAGTTTTCTGGGAACATCACCGTTACGGCTTCCCGATTTTACGCCCATTGGTAATGCTGGAGCAAGAAAATATCAGTAATAGCTTCCGCCAGGATGAGTTTTGTTATGGTGATAAACTATTAATATGCCCGGTTTTAGAACAAGGTGCAATTTCAAGAAAAGTGTATCTTCCAAAAGGAACATGGTATAATTTCTGGACCAATGAAGTTTTGGAAGGTGGAAACGAATATACCGTTGAAGCTAAAATTGACAGCATGCCGATGTTCGTTAGAGCGGGATCTGTTATTCCGGAATACCCGGTAATGCAGTATGTTGATGAAAAAGCAATTACAGAGGTGGTATTAAATATCTATCAAAGCGATTACGAAGTAAATTCTTACATGTATGAGGATCACGGCGATACTTTTGCTTTTGAACAGGATATTTATCTCGAGAAAAAGTTCACAGTAAAAGCTGATCAGCATTTGTTTAAAGTGAATCAGCGTATTGAAGGCTTATATACCCCTAATTATGAATTTTATGTTTGTAATGTGATGGGCTTGAAATTCCAGGTTAAAAAGATCATTGTTGATAGCAAAGAAGTAAGTGATTTTCATATTGATGATCAAAATATTTTACACTTCAAGTGTCTAAAAACCTTTAGTGAAATTCAGATTTTAAGTCTGTAAATCTTTTAGCCCCAAATGTTGTTTAGCATTTGGGGCTTCATCTATCTAGCCAAACTCACCATGCCAAAAACGAAAAAAGTTTCAGAGAAAAAAACAGCAATAGCCAAGGTTGATACCAGTAAATCAGTTTGGGTACACAGTTTATTTACCGATTACGACATTGATCTTTTTTTAGTTGGAAAGCATTTTAGGTTGTACGAAAAATTAGGTTCTCACCTCATCAATGTCGAAAAAACAAATGGAACTTATTTCGCCGTTTGGGCACCTAATGCAATGAGGGTAAGTGTCGTTGGCAATTTCAACCAGTGGGATAACCATGCTCATCCACTTCACAAACGCTGGGATAAATCGGGTATTTGGGAGGGCTTTTTACCTGGCATAGCAAAAGGAGAGATTTACAAATATTTCGTTAAAGGCTTTGATGAGTCAGAACATTTAAAGGGTGATCCTTATGCCAGAAGATGGGAGCATCCTCCACAAACTGCTTCAGTGGTGTGGGATACGGATTATTCGTGGAAAGATAAAACCTGGCTTTCTAAAAGGGCGAAGATGAATGCATTGGATCAACCGATCTCAGTGTATGAAATACATTTAGGCTCCTGGGAACGCGATCCTGATAATCCGGAACGGGTGCTAACAGCGAGAGAAGTAGCCGGCAGACTTGTTCCTTACGTTAAGGAAATGGGGTTTACACATGTAGAGCTGATGCCGGTGATGGAATTTCCTTTTTTTCCAAGTTGGGGATATCAAATTACAGGCTATTTTGGAGCAAGTTCTCGTTACGGCACTCCTCAAGACCTCATGTATTTAATTGATGAACTGCATAAAGCTAATATCGCTGTCATTTTGGATTGGGTTCCTTCTCATTTTCCTGGCGATCGACACGGATTATATGAATTTGACGGAACGCACCTGTATGAACATGCCGATATGCGTAAAGGATTTCATCCAGATTGGAAATCTTATATTTTCAACTACGACAGGCCTGAGGTTCGCTCGTTTCTAATCAGCAACGCCATTTTCTGGATTGATCAATACCATGCCGACGGATTACGGGTTGATGCCGTGGCTTCAATGCTATATTTTAACTTTTCGAGGGAGGATGGTGATGCTGCGACAAACGATCAGGGAGGGCCAGAAAATTTCGGCGCAATTCAATTTCTTCAGGATTTGAATGTAGCCGTTTATGGAAATTTCAGTGGCGTTCAAACCATTGCTGAAGAAAGCAGTACCTATCCAGGCGTTACCCATCCGGTGCATGCGGGCGGTTTAGGTTTTGGAATGAAATGGATGATGGGATGGATGAACGATACTTTGAAATATTTTAAGGTAGACACACTAGGCAGAAAACATCATCATCACCAATTAAGTTTCAGCATGACTTATGCCTTTACCGAGAACTTCATGCTACCTTTCTCACATGATGAGGTGGTGCATGGAAAATCGCCGATGCTTTATAAAATGCCTGGAGATGAATGGCAGAAGTTTGCCAATTTAAGGGCACTTTATGGTTATATGTTTACCCACCCGGGCGCCAAGCTTCTATTCATGGGTAACGAATTTGGCGATACCAATGAATGGAATTTCACACAATCGTTAGACTGGCATTTGCTACAATATGCACCCCATAAAGGGATGCAGGAAACAGTAAAAGCCCTGAATTTTCTTTATCGCAAAGAACCAGCTTTGTACCATTTCAATTTTAGCTATGAAGGTTTTGAATGGCTGGATGCGGATAACGCAAACGAGTCGATTTTTGTATTCATGAGAAAAGGGCCAAAAGCAAAAGATACATTAATTATTGCCTTGAACTTCACTCCGGTTGTGAGGGAAAATTATAGGATCGGTGTTCCATTCAAAAGTAAATGGAAAGAAATTTTCAATACAGATGATATCATTTATTATGGCAGTGGTATCAATAATAGAGGAGATATTGTTCCATCAACGGAGGGCTTTAACAGGCAGGAGTATTCAATTGAGATAACGCTTCCGCCACTGGCCTTGGTGGTGTTTAAAAGTGCTAAATGATAAAATAAGAAAAGCCTCTCATTGCTGAAAGGCTTTCTTAATCTTTGGAGTGGAAGCTTCCAAGGAGGGTGCAAAGATACAATAACTCTTTATACTCGCAAGTTTTATTTAATTATTACAACTTTAATTTAATTCCCCCATTGAAGGTTCTACCTTCTGTGTGCGTCCAGATATCATCAAAAGTAGGAGTTAGATTTGATCCGTTCACTACACTTTTATATCGGCTTTGCCTGGTATCCGTAAAATTCTCAGCATTTATAAAAATAGATATCTTCCCAAAAACTTTTTCGGCCATAAAACCGAATTCCCAAAAAGCGTTGGTTTGCTGATTGTTATAAAGGTATTGTCTGTCAGTAAAATAGCCTTCCAATCCCATCTTAAAATTGCTCTCCTTTTCGTAAAGAAGGGCTAGGTTAAGCTTGTTTTTCGGCAACAGTCTGATGGTTTGAATCACCGGAAGGTAATTCGCTTTTGCATCAGTAAAAGTATAACCCGCAAAAAGCTTAAAGTGTTCATGAAATATTAGCTTTGCATTGGTCTCAAACCCCAGGCTTCGTACAGGCTCACGGGTGTTTCCAAAACTAAAGTTGCCATCGTTATCCTGCAAAAGAATGGTAGAGTTATTAATTCTAGTAAAGAAAAACATTTGATTAAAGCTAAGCATCCAGTCATCGCTTATAGCCGTTTTGTAATTCACATCGGCAGTTCCACCAAAGCTTCGCTCTGCTTTCACATGATTTAATGGTAAGAGGTTTTGGTATTGAAAAGTTTCGGTTTGTTCAGTGAAAAGGGTAGGGGTTTTGTAGCCCAAGCCTCCGCCAATTCTGGAACTCCAATGGTCATCGAATTTGTATAAGGCTGAAACACGAGGTAAAATAAAAACCTCGTTTTGACGGTAGCTGGCATTAAAATAATTTACAAAATCAGCTCTCAATCCACTTTCTAACTTTAATTTTTCTGAAAGATCCCAGGTGTGTTGCGCATAGGCACCGGCAGTTCTGGTCGTGAAATCCTTTTTCAAAACAGGCTCCTGATTTTGTTCAGAGAATTTATCGTAAACCAGGTTTCCGCCAAAAATCAAACTCTGATTTTTCAATGTTTTGAGGTAACTGAAGTCGGTATATGAATTGTAATTGACGCCATTAAATTTATAATCTGGAATCGATATCCCTCGCTTAAAATAATTGAAACTCGTTTTAATTTTTAACAGATCTTTTTCAGCGGTTTTATAGCTAAAGTCGAGTGTAGATGTATTTCTGGTGCTGTTATTTGTTTCGAAATACTGGTGTTCAGCGTTTATCCCTTTATTGATAACGAAAATATCTCCACCGGTTCGATCACTTTTTGTAAAAGCATTTCCTATCGTAATCATCGTTCTTTCACTTGGGTAAATAAATACCTTTGGATGGATCGTAAAATCATTTGTTTTTGGAAGTTCGGTGAAGTCATCTTTATCTACATCGTAAGCTTTTTGAAAGTTAGCCAAAGCTAGCAGACTGTATCCAAATTTTTTTCCCCTTTGCATGCTGAAGGCTCCGATATTGGTTTGACCAACGTTTGATTGATTTAAAATAAAACTTAAATCTGCCTTCTCTCTCGGAACCCTCGAAATGAAGTTCACTACGCCAGCAATGGCTCCTGCTCCAAATAATGTTGATGACGGTCCTTTTATGATTTCTACCTGCGCAAGGTCGAGAGGAGGGATTTCAAGTATACTTAAACCGCTGGCGAAATTTCCAAAACTGGCGTAACCATCCTTCAATAGTTGTGTGTATCGCCCATCTAAACCTTGTATCCTAATACTGGCATTGGCACTGGTGGCAGACGTTTGCTGAACGGCTATTCCGGTACTTTCATGCAAAATCATAGAAACATTGGCAGGGCGCATATTGCTCTTCTCATCAATTTCTTCCAATTCGATGGTTTCTACCCGGGTAGGTGTGTTTTGTATGCTTCGGCTCGTTCTTGTTGATGAAACGATAACCTCTTCTAACTCATCTTCTGCCGGTTCCATCAAAATTTCAATTGCTTCGTTTTGAGTGAAAGGGAAAGTGAGCATTAACTTTTGTTCTTCAAATCCTACATTCCGAATCAATATCGTTTGCAGTCCGTTTGAAATGTTATTTAAGTTTGCCGTGCCATCTGCAGCAGATTTAAGGATGATATTTGTGCCCTTCACCAATATGGTGGCATCTGCTAAGGCCGTATTATTCTGTTTGTCTTTAACTCTTACTTTAAGAGAATTTTGTGCGTAAGCACTAACCATGCACACCAGGGCGCACAGCAATAAAAATATTTTTCGCATGTGTTATATATGTAATTGAATAAATGGATCATTTGATCCGTTGGATAAATCGGTTAACCGATATAAATGTTATTCAATTTTGGCGGTTGCCAGATATGCTGAATATAAGCAGAGATAAATTGATTGTTGTACCGAGTCAATTTATGCTTAGGAAGCACACGCTTTAATGTCTTAGCTGCCGATGTATTCGAGTAAACAACCAGGGGCTGGCCACAACAATTGCAAGTACATAAGGGGGAACAGGTGTCAGGATCTGCTACATTACCTTGCTTTTCGATCTTTGCAGAATTAAATTCAGATTGATTAGCGGCTAATTCAACCATATCCTCGCAGGTGATGCAGGACAGGCTGAGTATTGCACAACTCAATATGTAGATCAAAAACTTCATTGTTAGGCAAATGTACAAATCATCTGCTATTTGTGCTAAATAATATTACTTTAATGACACCAACTCAACCAGCATCTTACCGGAAACTGCATGAGATATTCTTAGAGATTGTATTCCAGCTAGTTGTTTGAAACTAAGGCACAACAAGAACAAAACCTAAGAATATGGTGTTGTAATTTCTGTAACACTGTAAAATGCAATTGTCAATCCCTCTTTCTGATCATCTGGTAAAATCAAACCTTAAAGTTTGGAGTTCGGATTATGAATTTTTCTTAAATAGGTTAAGAAATCATGATGAATCAGCATTTAAGGAATTGTATCATCAGTATTCAGGTGCGATTTTTGGGAACATCAAAAGAACAGTTCATGATGACTTAAAGTCTAAACAGATTCTTGAGCGCACTTTCATCGAAATTTGGAATTCTATCTCATCATTTGATGAAACACGTACCAGATTATTTACCTGGATGAATCAAATTGCCAATAAACAGAAATTAATTTCGTCTTAATCTTTCCAATTGAATTTAAGCGCTAATGGTAGTTAAAAATTGTTCAATTTTGGCTACAACATGGCTCGTGTCATGCGATTGACATTGCTAACCATACCAATAATATTTCCATTGTTGTTTTCCTGCTGATTCAAATTCATCAGTTGAAATGCTGTAGTTTGTAATAGGTCTTTCAGTCTGCAATATTTCTTTGAATTTCAATTCATATTTCTCCGAACCGATATCCGCAATGTATTGATGTATGATTGTGACTTAATAATCTCTTGATAAAAAGTTTATATAAAGAAAAAGGAGACCTCATCCAAGCGTCTCCTTTTTTTCTAACCAAATATAAACCTGTTATGAGCCAGGCTTTGTCTTTAATCCTCTTTAAAACTTAAAGTTTTTTCGAGGATGATTTTTCTTGTCATGAATAAACAAATATCGTTCCGTTTATTACTCTACAAATATAGTAAAAAAATTGTTAGTGTAAAAAATACACTAAGATTTTTTTTAATATTTTTTTTGTCATTTTTTATTTACAAATGTTTTTAACATGATTTTGATGTTTTAAAATGATCGAGCTGCAAATATAAGCGGAAAATGTGTTAAGTAAATGTTAAATATTGTTGAAATACACTGATAGCATTAAAAAATATTCTCAAAAATAAATTTTATACGCTTTTTTTTAATTTTTAAGCGTGTATTAATCTGTTGTTTTAAGTCTTAAGCATAAATTGGTCAGAAAAAGATGTATTAGACATAAATTAGTTAAGATTTTATCTATTATTTTATTAGTGAAAATCATTTTCACAAAAAAAAAGCGACTAATGTATTTACAATAGTCGCTTTCCGGTTTATGGTATTTAACCTTAAATTATTTTAAACTTGCGTAGTATTCTACGAATTTAGCAAGTGCAGATGAATATCCCCACTCATTATCGTACCATGAAACAACTTTTACGAAGTTATCATTCAAAGAAATACCTGCTTTTGCATCAAAAATTGAAGCATGATCATCTCCGATAAAATCAGATGATACAACCTCATCTTCTGTATAAGCCAACACACCTTTTAACTCACCTTCAGATGCTGCTTTCATTGCAGCTTTAATCTGCTCGTAAGTAGCTGGTTTTTCTAAACGGGCTGTTAAATCAACAACTGAAACGTCAGCAACAGGAACACGGAATGACATACCGGTAAGTTTTCCTTTTAATTCAGGAAGAACCATACCTACAGCTTTGGCAGCACCAGTTGATGAAGGGATAATGTTTGAGAAACCACCGCGGCCACCTCTCCAGTCTTTTGCAGAAGGACCATCAACTGTTTTTTGCGTTGCAGTTACAGCGTGAATAGTACTCATTAAACCTTCAACGATACCGAAGTTATCATTTAATACTTTAGCAATTGGCGCTAAACAGTTTGTAGTACAAGATGCGTTAGAAACAATCGTTTGATCAGCAGTTAATTTATCGTGGTTAACACCCATTACATATGTAGGGATATCAGCATCTTTAGCAGGAGCTGAGAATACTACTTTTTTAGCACCTGCAGCAATGTGTTTTTCTGCGTCAGCACGGGTTAAGAATAAACCTGTTGATTCAATTACCACTTCCACACCTACAGCATCCCATTTTAAGTCAGCAGGATTTCTTTCTGCAGTTACGCGAATTGTTTTGCCATTAACTACTAAATTTCCATCTACAACTTCAATTGTACCATCAAACTTACCGTGGGTAGTATCATATTTTAACATATAAGCCATGTAATCTGGCTCAATTAAATCGTTAATTGCTACAATCTCTAATCCTCTTTTTAATGCAGCTCTGAAAACCAGTCTGCCGATACGGCCAAAGCCGTTTATTCCAATTTTGCTCATTGTTTTGTTAATTAGTGTAATGTTTTAATAAATTAAGTATTGGTTCTTTAATAACTGTTTTAATTTTAAGTTTATGTCGCTCTGCAGTCAATTGCAAACGATCTTCCAGTTCTGCAGCTACCTTGCCAACAAAATGAATTTCCTCATCACCATATTTATTTACTGTCGGGATGATGTAATTCTGGAAGTATTTTTCAAATCCATTATCAATTAATTTGATGATATAGTCGTGTTCAATATTTTGTGTAAAAAAAATCAAAGAAAGAAGTTAAAAATACATTGGCCTGTGGCTTGTTATAAATCCTTTCCAGTATTTGAGGGCGGTCTAGATTATAGTTTCTGATAAATTTTGTTTCCAGATCTTTTGGTAGTTTTTCACTTAAAAAATCTTTCAAGAGCATTTTTCCAAAGTAATTTGAAGAACCTTCATCACCAAGGATATAACCTAAGCCATAGTTATTCCGCAATGGTTTTTTGCCGTCGAAATAAGCACAGTGTGATCCACTTCCCAACATTCCAACTATTCCTGGCTGATCATAACAAGCTGCTTTCGCTGCCCCGAATAAATCATCTTCTACAAAAACCTTGCTGTATCTGAAAAATGATGAAAGGGTTTTTGCCAATTCCTCTTTACGATCAGCAGAGGAGGCGCCGGCTGCGAAGAAATAAATCTTCTTGATGTTTTCTGCATGATTTACCAGAACAACTTTTTTGTTTAGTATTTGCAAAAGAGTTTTCGGATCAACAAAAGTTGGGTTGATCCCTGTTGTGTTGCAATGTGCTACAACCTGTCCATTTTGGGTTAATTTCCAAAATGCTGTTCTCGATCCACTGTAAACAACCGCTATCATACTTAAATGGATAAAACTTCGGTCATTTCCATTAAATCGGGTTCCAGTTTAAAGCTGTGCGATGATAATGCCTCTTTTATACTAGTCAACTTAATTTCATTTCCTTTTAATCCTACCATTTGTTCCGTTTCTCCTGCAATTAAAGCGTTAACTGCGGCAAAACCTAAACGGCTGCCTAAAATCCGATCGAAACTGCTCGGACTTCCGCCACGTTGTAAATGGCCGAGTATTGTAACCTTTGTATCGTAATGATCAAAAGTTTCTTTTACTTTTTTTGCAATATCATAAGCACCTCCTTGTTTATGCCCTTCGGCAACAATCACAATACTCGATGATTTTTTAGTTGCAGCGCCTAAAGCAAGTTTATCAATCAGATCATTTACGCTGGTTTCTTTTTCAGGTAAAAGCACAGCTTCAGCCCCGCTGGCAATTGAACTTCTTAAGGCAATACAGCCAGAATCTCTTCCCATTACCTCGATGAAGAATAAACGGTCGTGTGCATCAGCAGTATCTCTGATTTTATCAATCGCTTCAATTACTGTATTAATGGCGGTGTCGTAACCCAATGTAAAGTCAGATCCAACTAAATCATTATCAATGGTGCCCGGAATACCAATTACCTTCACGCCAAAAGTTTCAGAAAATCTTTTAGCACCGGTAAAAGTACCATCTCCACCAATCACCACTAGTCCATCAATATCATTTTTCTTTAAGTTATTGTATGCAATTTGTTGCCCTTCGTCAGTTTTAAATTCAAGGCAACGTGCCGTTTTTAATATCGTTCCGCCCAAGTGTAAAATATTGCTTACAGATCGGGCGTCCATTGGTTTTATGTTGTCAGTAATTAGTCCTTGATATCCTTGCATTACACCAAACATATTGATGCCATGATATATTCCGGTACGTACAACAGCTCTGATTGCGGCATTCATTCCTGGGGCATCGCCACCAGAAGTAAGTACAGCTATATTTTTAATATTTGGCTTCATCTATGATACGAATATAGTGTGTAATTTTTACACTAAGTAATTTTTTTTATTTTTTTACTTAATATTGAAAGTCATACCTTTATCTGCTTAAAATAACTAAATTTTACCTTGGAACAAATTTTACCTCATTTAGATTCAGTATTCTCGATAGATTGCGTTTTGTTTGGATTTGATGGTAAGGAACTTAAAATCCTGCTCATCGAAAGGAATGAAGAACCATTTAAAGATTGGTGGGCATTGCCCGGTAACATTGTTGGTGCTGATGAAAGTTTAGATCAATCGGCCGCCCGGATTTTATATGAACTTACTGGTTTACGTGGTATTTTCATGGAACAATATTATGCCTTCGGCGATCCAAACAGGCACCCCCAGGGCAGGGTAATCACTTTAGCTTATTATGCTTTGATCCGTTTGGGTGGAGATAAAGAGGTTCGTCCGATTAGTAATTATGCAAAACGAGCCAACTGGTTGCCGATAACTGATTTACCTAAACTTGCTTTCGATCACCAAAAGATTTATGATAAAGGCCTTGAGAAAATCAAGCGTCGTATTAAACACCAGCCAATTGCGTTTGAGTTATTGCCAGAAAAATTCACCCTGACGCAATTGCAACATGTTTATGAGTTGGTACTAGGTAAAAAGCTAGACAAAAGAAATTTCAGGAAAAAGATTGTAAGCTTTGGCGTATTAAAAGAACTAGACGAAAAACAAAAAGGCGTTTCTTACAGGGCTGCTACCTTGTATCGTTTCGATAAGCGAAAATATGCGAAGCTTTTTGGAAAGGAAATTTCTTTTTAAGTAGACAGTGAAAAGTAGAAAGTAAACAGTATAAAGTAGATAGTAAAAAGTCGAAAGACCATAAAGCGAGCTGATAACTTTTTAGCATAAAAAAAACCGATTTGGGATTCAAATCGGTTTTTTTGTGACCTAAGCGTCTAGACTAAGCTTTTTTAGGAGCCAATTCTAAATGATAATGAACCAAATCATCTATAGGTGAACGGATGATTTTGCCAACACCCATTTCATAGCGATCGGCAACAATACTTAAAATATCACGGAAACTGTAACCTACAGAACCTACACAATTTAATTTATGATCTTTATAATTCGGGTAGTGAATAACCAAAGCCTCGAAAAATGAGGTAAAGGCATAATCGATTGTGCTAAAAGCGTAATCTTCGTAGTTATCTTTAAAATCGTATAAAAATTTACTAAAGCTTGCACAAAAACGGTTTGGCAATGGTTTATTATAAATGTTATCGAAAATGTCTTCGTTAGTTAAAGCATAATTATCATAAAACGCTTCACGTAAACCTTTCGGCATGTAACCTTTCATGTAATCGCTCAAAATACGCTTACCGATGTAAGAGCCACTACCTTCATCACCTAAAAAGTAACCTAAAGAATCAATATTTAAAGTGATGTCAGTTCCATCGTATAGGCATGAATTGGTTCCCGTACCTAAAATAGCGGCAAATCCTGGCTCGTTTCCAAGAAGTGCTCTGCAAGAGGCAAGAAGATCATGACCAACAAAAATTTCAGCATTTGTAAAAACCTGCTTCATTGCATCAGCAACGATTTTTACGTTACCCGGGGTTGAACATCCGGCACCGTAATAGTAAACTCCCGTTAGTTTTTCTCTTTCCAAGTGGTCTGGAAGAGTTTCATTCAAAGACTTTACAATATATTCTCCCTTAGAAAAATAAGGATTGTAACCCTCGGTGTTAAAGTAAATTTTTCTGCCGGCCTCGTTAATCAAGCACCAATTTGTTTTGGTAGATCCGCCGTCTGCAATTACTATCATTTTATTTATTTTTGGTTTTAGCACGATAAAAGTATAAAAACTCTTATATTTTGTATTCTTTTTTTTTAATAATTTTTTAACAATTTGTTGTTGTGAAAATTTAAGTGTGTAAAAAATACACTATATACAGCGTTTAATGGCCTAAAAACCTTAAAATTATACTCGAAAAGGCATTGGTCTTTTTTTTAATCGTCAGAAATATTTTACAATTAATATTGAAATGAACAGCAGATTTTTAGACTTCAGAAGTGATACGGTGACTAAGCCCACAGCGGGCATGCTGGATGCCATGATGAGCGCCAAAGTGGGCGACGATGTTTTTGGTGAAGATGAAACGGTGGCGGCACTCGAACAAAAACTGTCTACAATGTTTAATATGGAGGCAGGATTATTCTGCCCGTCTGGCACCATGACTAATCAGATCGCCATAAAATGTTTCACCCAGCCAATGGATGAGGTAATCTGCGACCAAACGGCACATGTTTATCGCTACGAAATCGGAGGTATCGCTTTTCACTCTGCGGCTTCGGTAAGGCTGCTGAATGGTGAGCGTGGGATATTAACGCCTGAATTAATCGAGCCCGAGATTAATGAAGATAATATCCATTACCCAAATTCGAGTTTGGTGGTTTTAGAGAATACCGTAAATAAAGGCGGCGGCAAATGTTATACGTTAAATCAAATCGCACCTATTCATCATTTATGTAACATTAAAGGTTTGAAATTGCATTTAGATGGTGCCCGTGTTTTTAATGCCTTGGTGGCCACAGGCGATAAAGCAAGTGCTTATGGTAAGTACTTTGATGGAATTTCAGTTTGCCTATCTAAAGGACTTGGGGCACCTGTTGGTTCTGTTTTGCTTGGCAGTAAAGAGATGATTAAAAAAGCCAGAAAGATTAGAAAGGCCTTTGGTGGCGGTATGCGCCAGGCCGGTTTTTTAGCTGCAGCAGGTATTTACGCCATTGATCACCATGTAGAGCGCCTGAAAGTAGATCATGACCACGCCAAAGCCCTGGCAGTAGCGCTGGCTAAAACAAGTTATGTAAAATCGATTATGCCTGTTGAAACCAATATTTTGGTTTTCGAAGTTGCACCAGGAAGTGCACAAAAATTCGTTGATCAATTAAAAGAAAAAGGTTTACATTGCAATACCACGAGTGCAAGTACCATCAGATTGGTAACGCATTTAGATTTGAGTCAATCTATGATTGATGAAGCCATCGAAATCATTTTGCATTTGTAACCAAGTTGATTTTAGTATAATTCTTAGTGAATAGCCAAATGTTTAAAAAATCCGAAACTCAAATTTCTAAATTACTAATTGCGAACCGCGGTGAAATTGCCCTGCGTATTATGCGTTCTGCAAAAGAAATGGGCATCCGAACCGTCGCTGTTTTTTCGGAGGCAGACCGCGATGCTTTGCATGTGCGCTATGCAGATGAAGCAGTTTGTATTGGTCCAGCCCCTTCTAATCAAAGCTACTTAGTTGGAGAAAAAATCATCGAAGCCTGCCAGGAAACCGGCGCTACGGCTATCCATCCCGGATATGGATTTTTATCAGAAAATGCAGGTTTTGCTCAGCAGGTTGCGGATGCCAGGTTAATTTTAGTTGGTCCCTCGCCAGAGGCCATGCAAATTATGGGTAATAAATTATCGGCAAAAGCTGCGGCCTTGAAATACAATATTCCGATGGTTCCTGGAACTGAAGAAGCAATAAAAGATATAGGAGAAGCCAAACAGCGGGCCGTTGAAGTGGGATTTCCGATTTTAATTAAAGCCGCTGCCGGTGGTGGCGGCAAAGGCATGCGGATTGTTGAACAGGTAGATGATTTCGAAGAACAAATGCAATTAGCAGTAAGCGAGGCTACTTCAGCTTTTGGCGATGGCGCAGTTTTCATCGAGCGTTACGTAACTTCTCCACGGCATATCGAAATTCAGGTGCTTGGAGATCAACATGGAAACATCGTACATCTTTTTGAACGCGAATGCTCTGTTCAAAGGCGGCATCAAAAAGTTGTAGAAGAAGCACCATCATCAGTGTTAACGCCAGAAATCAGGGCTAAGATGGGTAAATGTGCTGTTGATGTGGCTCGTTCGGTTAATTATACGGGGGCTGGAACGGTGGAATTTATTCTGGATGAAAACCTCGATTTCTTTTTTTTAGAGATGAATACAAGGTTGCAGGTAGAACATCCCGTTACCGAACTCATTACAGGAATTGATCTGGTTAAAGAACAGATCCGAATTGCATCAGGAGAGCCCTTGAGTTTTAGACAGGATGATCTAAAAATAAATGGTCATGCTGTAGAATTGAGGGTGTATGCCGAAGATCCTAACAATAATTTCCTTCCGGATATTGGTACATTGAAAACCTACAAAACACCAAAAGGCAATGGGGTAAGGGTTGATGATGGTTTTGAACAGGGAATGGAAGTTCCTATTTATTATGATCCAATGATTGCCAAACTAATCACCTACGGAAAGGATAGGGAAGAGGCAATTGATAGAATGATCAGGGCAATTGAAGAATATGATATTACCGGGATAGAAACAACGCTGGCTTTTGGTAAATTTGTCATGCAACATGATGCTTTTAGATCAGGTGCTTTTGATACACACTTTGTCAGTAAATATTTTAATCCGGAAAGTTTGGAAAAGGCTGATAAGCAGGAGGCAATGATTGCTGCATTGATTGCTGCTCAGCTTTTCGATCAGAAAGAAAGTAGGCAAGCGGGAGATAAAATGATTGTAAAAACATCTGATTGGAGAAAAAACAGAATTAAATATTAAAGAATGTTTACCGGAATAATAGAAAATCTAGGCGAAGTAAAAGCCATCAAAAACGATCATACTAACGTACATTTCACCATTTCCTCAGCCATTAGTCATGAGCTTAAAATAGATCAAAGCGTAGCACATAACGGTGTTTGCTTAACAGTGGTAGCCTTAAACGATGATACACATACTGTAACTGCTATCGATGAAACGCTGAAAAAGACTAATCTTGGCGATTTAAAAGTCGGCAGTAAAATCAATCTGGAACGTTGCATGCAAATGAATGCCCGCCTTGATGGCCATATTGTTCAGGGGCACGTTGATCAAACTGCAGTTTGTATAAAAAGGGAAGAACTGGACGGCAGCTGGGAATATCGGTTTAAATACGACGCTTCCGCCGGGAACGTAACCGTTGAAAAAGGTTCTGCATGCGTAAACGGAATTAGTTTAACCGTTGTGAATTCACAAGCTGATGAGTTTTCAGTTTTCATTATACCCTACACTTTCGAACATACTAATTTACACCAGGTGCAGGTTGGCGATGCTGTAAATTTGGAATTTGATATCATTGGAAAATATGTTGCCCGTTTAATGGAAAACAAATAAATTAAAGTAAAAATTTTATAGCAAAGAAGCCTCGGTAATAGTTAACCGGGGCTTCTTTGTTTTTGGTTCATAACAGTACAGGACAGTTAGCCGTTTGATATTCGCCATTATCGTATATTCAAACCAAATTGAGCCAACCTATATGAATCCATCTTCATTAATGCCCAGATTTACAGCTGTTTTTGCTTTTCTTATCTTCGCCTCAGTAGCAGGATTTTCTCAAAAAATTGCCGTTGAAGATTTAACTGTTGAGCATTTAGTAAATCCTTTTACTATTGATGATGCACATCCCAGGTTTAGCTGGAAGATAGTTTCCAGTGTCAAAAATACGATGCAAACCTCCTATGAGATCCGTGTGGGACTGAATGAGTCAATCGAAAAAAAACAGGTTTGGAGTACTAAAGAAAATAATGATCAGTCTGTATTAATTCCCTATAGCGGCGCCGATTTAAAATCTAATACCAGATATTACTGGCAGGTAAGGGTGAAAGATAACCATGGGAATACTTCAAAATGGTCTACGGTTCAATTTTTCCAAACAGGCTTAAAAACGGAAGACTGGGTTTCGAACTGGGTTACCGTTGCCGGAAATGATACCGCTGCAAGCAGTCCGATGATTAGAAAGGAATTTAATGTCAGCAAAAAGGTTAGAAACGCCATGGCTTTTATCACTTCGAAAGGACTTTATGAAGCGCACTTGAACGGAAACAGAATCAGCGATCATTATTTTGCCCCCGGATGGACCAGCTACAAAGATCATATCCAATACCAGGCTTATGATTTAACAAATTTATTAAAAACCGGATGGAATGCTTTTGGTATTTCATTAGGAAATGGGTGGTACAAGGGGAACATCGGTTTTGCTGGGCAGAATAAGTTTTACGGTGATACCAGGGCACTGCTTTTTCAGTTAGAAGTAACTTATACGGATGGAACTAAAGAAATTTTTATTACTGATGATACCTGGAAAAGTGCAAATGGCCCCATCTTATATTCTGATATTTACAACGGCGAAACCTATGATGCCAGGCAAGAACAACCCGGTTGGGATCGGGTAGGTTTCAAGGGAAATTCATCCTGGAAAGCCGTAAGAATTATCCCGAAAGGCAATGAAAAGTTGGTTGGGATGAGTGGACCGCCTGTAAGAAAACATGAAACTTTTAAACCGGTTAAAATTTTTAAAACTCCACTGGGAGAAACGGTTGTTGATTTCGGCCAGAACCTGGTGGGTTGGGTGATGTTGAATGCGAAGGGAGCTTCAGGTACAAAAATTAGCATCAGCCATGCTGAAGTGTTAGATAAGGCAGGTAATTTTTACACCACCAATCTTCGCTCTGCAAAACAGACCAACCAGTATATTTTAAAAGGAAATGTAGCCCAAATCTTTGAACCACATTTCTCCTTTCAGGGATTTAGGTACGTAAAGATAGATGGTTATCCTGGCGAACTTACAGCTGATGCGTTAACCGCTGTCGCATTGTATTCTGATATGAACACGACCGGAACTTTTACCAGTTCAAATGCCTTAATTAATCAACTACAGCATAATATTCAATGGGGGCAAAAAGGCAATTTTGTTGATGTACCTACTGATTGCCCACAAAGAGATGAGCGTTTAGGATGGACCGGAGATGCACAAGCTTTTGCCAATACAGCAGCCTTTAATATGGATGTAGCTGGGTTTTTTACCAAATGGATGAAAGATGTTTCAGCAGATCAATTGGAAAATGGCAGTGTACCATACGTGGTGCCGAATGTGCTTACCAAGAGAGATGCTGGTTCTGCCGGCTGGGCGGATGTTGCCACCATTATTCCTTGGGATATGTATTTGGCTTACGGCGATAAAGGCATTTTATCGGCACAATATCCAAGCATGAAAAAATGGGTGGATTATATTTCTTCCGTAGCAAAAAACGACTTGTGGAACACCGGCTCTCACTTTGGCGATTGGCTTTTTTATCGCCCGAATGATGATAACGACGGCAGAGCAGCAGTAACCGACAAGTATATGATTGCCCAAACTTTTTATGCACATTCTACACAATTGCTCATTAATGCGGCAAGGGTTTTAGGGAAAAATGATGAAGTGAGCAAATATGAAGCACTTCTAAAACGAAGTAAACAAGCTTACGTGAATGAGAATATGACTGCAAATGGTAAACTCGCATCTAATACGCAAACAGCTTACGTTTTAGCTTTACAATTTGATATGCTACCAGAAGCAAATAGAAAACAGGCAGCAGAAAGACTGGTTCAGAACATCAGAGATTACGGCAACCATTTAACGACGGGCTTTTTAGGTACGCCTTACTTATGTCATGTGTTAAGTAAATTTAGTTATGATAACGTTGCTTACGATTTATTGATGCAGGAAAGCTATCCTTCCTGGTTATATCCTGTGAAAATGGGGGCGACTACCATATGGGAAAGATGGGACGGCATTAAACAAGATGGAACCTTCCAAACGGCAGATATGAATTCATTTAATCATTACGCCTATGGTGCCATTGGCGATTGGATGTATAAAAATATCGCAGGAATTAATCCCGTAGCGGAAAACCCGGGTTACAAAGAAATACTAATCGCTCCCAAACCTGGCGGAAAATTATCCAGTGCAACTGGCGAACTGCAAACTGTTTATGGTAAAGTTAAATCATCATGGACTTTGCAAAATGGTGTTTTCAAACTTGATGTTTCCGTTCCGCCAAACTCAACCGCCACTGTGTTGCTGCCCAATACTGATAGAAAGGAGAAAATCGGTTCGGGAGATTACCATTTTGAATACAAATATTAATGTTATAATATTGCAGCTTGCTAAAAGCCTGTAGTAATTTCAGGCGCTATAGCCATGGTAATATATGTATAGTAAAGACGAGGCAGCGAGGCTAAGGCAACAATTTTGGATCAGTTTTGGGCAGTATATGAAACCTGTTCCTTCTGCCAGTGGCTCAACTGTTCATTGGGTAAACTACAAAACAGGTGTAAAAAACATCTTCTTTAAAATGGATGTGACCAATAAACAGGCGATCATTTCCATTCAGCTCACCCATCCAGATGCTGAGATCAGACATTTGATATTTGATCAGTTTGAGGAGTTTAAACTCATGTTTACTAACATGATCAATGAGGAGTGGGACTGGAGCCGGGACTTTACCGACGAATATGGTAAAACAGTTAGTCAGATTTCTTTAACACTCAACGGAGTAAGCGTATTCAATCAGCAGCACTGGCCGGATTTGATCTCGTTTTTCAAACCCAGAATTATCACTCTTGATGAATTTTGGGATCATGTAAAGCCTGTTTTCGAAGACCTTACTTCGTGAGTAGTGCCATCTGTTCTATCCTTGCCTGCACAAATTTGATTTCCTCTGCATCATTTTTTGGATTTGGCTTGCTTTTTAAATAAAGTTGGTAATAATTCATTGCGCTTTTACTTCTCTTAAATTTAGTATCATGTAATGTCGCAAGGCGATAATACAAGTTGGGATTTGAATTAAACTGTAAGCCTTTTTTGTAAGCTGCATCAGCAAGCGTAAATTTTTCATCCTCCTCGTAAGCCAGGCCAAGCAAGGCGTAGTAGCTTGAAGTATTTGGCGAAATGGCCTCGTCTATTGTTTTCTTCGCATAAAGGGTTGCCATTTTATAGTTTTTCAAATTCCGGTAAGATAATGTGGTAAAATAAAGCGTATTCTCATTCTGCATCAGCATTTCCTCCAGTTGCCTAAAAAGCGTAACGGCTTTATCATATTTTTTGGTATAGTAATATGCCTTTGCAAGATCCTTAATTACGCTGGCATCTTTATTATCTTTCAACAATGATTCACCACTAGCAATCACCTCATCATATTTTTTAAGCAGATTTGCTATCGGCAGCTTACTCCGTTGAAGAACTAAATTTTCAGGATCTGCCTTTATCGCAACATTCAACACTTCATAAGCCCGATCATAATTCTGGTAAACCGAGTGTACAGCAGCAAGATCAGCCGCTACATCTCCATCTGTGGGTACCAATTTATTGGCCTTTAACAGATAGACCATTTTCAATGAATCTTTATCTGAAAGGTAAAGATTCGCTAAAAGTTTATAAACGATAAAATTATTACTATCAAGCTTTACAATATTGCCGTAATACAACTTGGCTTTTTCAGTATTTCCTCGTCTGGTATTGATACTGGCCAATGAAAAAAGAATAGGCAAATTTCCTGGCTGAATTGCATCCGCCTTTGCATAATATTTTTCAGCTTCCACATTATTTCCGGCCATTAAAAAACAATAACCTATCTGCGTTAAAGCCTTCAAATCTGTTGTTTCTGAACTATAACTTGTTTTTAGATATTCTCCAGCTTCAGCATATCGTTGATTCTGGTACAAATCAAAGATTTTTTCTTTATCAATTGCAACAGTCTGTGCCTGACCTAGGGCTTGGAGAGAAAATAACATGCAGATAATCAGTAGCTTTTTCATGAGGAAATAATTTTAAACTAATTTATTAGTTGTTTTTCAGAATTCCAAATGAATTGAAATAAAAACAAATTGAGTAGGTAGGGGTTTATTATAAAACAGTTTAAAAATTAAATAATAAGACCTATGAATACTTTAAAGAAGTTTGAATTAATGGAAAAGATTGTGCGTGAACTTGAGGATTTACAAAATTCACAACAGGCACTTATTCAGAAGATTGGTAAAATTGAAGTGGATAACATTGAGTTGGGCGATAGCAGATTGGAGAAAGATGCGGGAGATATGCACCAAAGATTGTCAGATAATTTAGATACGATTGTTTCAATTTTAGACTATTTTGCAAACAAAACGGAAAATTTTGGCAATAAAAACAATGTTGAGGCCTTGAAAGAACAAGAAGCCATTAACAATGCAACAAGCTAAACAACCTTAAATCATTCCCAATATGAAATTTTTATCTTTAACAGCGGCCTTACTTATGGTTTGCTTTTTTGCGAGTGCGCAAGTTTTACCTTCAGTTCAATTCGGATTAAAGGCAGGAGCCAATTTCTCTAAATTTGATTCAGAAAATACCTTTGCAAGTGATAACCGGGCAGGATTTTATGGCGGTGTTTGGGCAAGAATTGGTGCAGCAGGAATTCATTTCCAACCTGAACTTTATATTTCAGGCAAAAAAGCAGATTTAATTAGTGAAGCCACCGGAGAGGTAAACAAGGTGAGTTTTACAAGTCTTGATGTTCCCTTGTTAGTAGGAACTAAATTTGGTGCTGCAGGAATTGGGGTACGCTTAAATACAGGTCCAATGTTTTCTTTAATCTTAGATGAAAATCAGAGTTTCGGACAAGCGGCAGGTAATGTATTCAGAGCAAATTTCAAAAATCAGGCAATTGCATGGCAATTTGGGGCAGGTGTTGATTTAAAAAAATTAAGTGTTGAAGCCAGATATGAATTGGGCCTATCTAAACTTAACAAAGCCGGCTATCCCGGAACAAAATTAAATCTGTTTACGGTTGGTTTAGGATATAGATTGTTCTAAGCGAACTGCATTTCAAATAAGTAAAAAGGCAAATCTACCATGGATTTGCCTTTTTAATTTAATCGTTTTTCTCCAGCTCAACTTCTGTCATCTCATAAGCAAATGAACCGTTTTTAGGAATAATTGGCGTTTCCCTTCCGATGCTGAGTGCTTTAATATATGATGCACCAAAGTAAAAAATCAGCGAAGAATAAAAGACAAATAACATGATCACAATCAATGATCCGGCAGAGCCGTAAATGTTACTGATGTTGCTGAGTGGTAATAAAATCCTTAAAATATATTTTCCGGCAGTAAATAAACAACCTGTAAGCAATCC
Source organism: Pedobacter agri PB92 (assembly GCF_000258495.1). GTDB lineage: Bacteria > Bacteroidota > Bacteroidia > Sphingobacteriales > Sphingobacteriaceae > Pedobacter > Pedobacter agri. Next base: position 7,707 of record NZ_AJLG01000022.1, on the reverse strand, counting down.
GCCAGAAAGTGCAGCTTTCCACGTTGGCCTTCCATTAGTTAAAAATCTAAATAACATCGTAAACCAGGTAGTTACAATAAATACGAATATAATTTGATTGAGTATGGAGGTGAGTATTAATCCAAAAGAAGGAGAATTGGTGTTTAAATACGCACCAATAATTGCCTGAATACTATCCGCTAGTAAACCTATAAAAAATAAAATTCCGGCGAGCAAAATAATGATAACTGAGATTGCTCTGGACTTCATTGTGTTCAAAAATCCTTTTTTGTCTTTTTGTCCAATATTCCAGATTTGCTCCAAAGAATTTTTAATTACGTTGAAAAGCGTAGTGGCTACAAAAAGGAAAAATACAAAACTGAATAACGTAATGTACCAGGCCTGATCAATACCACGAATGTTTCTTAAAGTTGATCTGATTTGCTGGATGCTATCTTCATCGAGAATACTAGCCAATCGTTCGAACAAATGCGTGGCCAGCATTCTCCTATCGGTAAACATGCCAAATAACCTAATTAGGATAATCAGGATTGGTGGCAAAGCAAAATTTGTGAAAAAAGCTGTGGCCCCAGCTAAACGTAAGGGATCGTTTTTTTGGTATAAGATGAATGCATTTCTCGCCGTTGAGAAAAAGAACTTCAAATCTTCTTTGATGGTTAATGGCATCCTTTGGAAATAAACTAAAGTCCGAATTTACTTAAAATAGTTTGTTTCGGACTTTTGTATATGATATTGTTATCAATCTAATTTTTTAAATGTCAATAGATTTTTCTCTCCATTAGATAAAAAGAGCTGATTCCCTTCAATTTTTGCAGTATTCACCTGATTCATTGCCTGCAAGTAAGCACGTTCGGCCGCATCTAAATCCTGACAAAACATCTTTGTGCTGAACAGATTTTTTAGTGCCAGTTTATTGTCGATAATCTCTCCCTGTCCGCCATAGCTATTACAGAAAGCTTTTCCACTTACTTTAAGGCTATCGCCAAAATTCAAAGTCGCCTTGGCTGTTGCTGGTAATGTTAAGCCAGGGAGTTCCGTAAGTTCCCACTTAGTTTGGGCAAGTTTCTTCTGGTCAATTTTTTCCAGGCAAGAAGAAAATAGAGAAAGTAATAATCCGCAGATCAGTAAATTTTTCATAGTGTTAAGATTTTAGTTCTGTTTATCAAAAACTAAACCAAGAAGTAAAATGATCATTAGACAATAAAATAAATTTATTTTATTAACTTAAATGACTTTATATTAATGACTTATGAAAATATTATCAGGGTTTCTTTTGATGATTTGTTGTTTTTCTGGATTTGCGCAGGATAAAAAAGCTCAGGCATTAACGCTTATTATATCCAAGCAGGAGTCTGACTGGAATAAAAATGATATTAATGCTTATGTAAATTCATTTTCAGACGATGCTGTGTTGATCAATTTTCTTGGTTCATTCTGGAAAGGAAAGGCTGAGATAATGAAACAATTTCAAATGATAAATGAATGTTGCATTAAACCAACACAAGTTAGGTTGGATGTATTGGATACAAGATTTTTAAATGATGTTTCAGCGATAATTCATATTAAAGAAACACTCACTGCAAAGGAGGATTATTTGGTTCCGGGGGGAGTAATAAAAAAGGGCAATATAAACTACAAGTTTATAACCGCAGTATTTGTCAAAGAAAAACCTGCATGGAAAGTACTTTCCATGCAGGTTACCCAAGTCGTGCCTTTACCGCCAAGATAATCAGTTTTGCTGCATAACGATTTGTATGGGAACCTCAAAAGCTCCCATACAGCAATCAATTACTTATGATGTTCTTTAAGCCATTCAATCAATTTATCTGCAACAGCTACTGATGAACCAGGGTTTTGTCCTGTAATCAGCTGTCCATCTTGGACCACATAACTTCCCCAGTCATCTGTTTTAGAATATAATCCACCCAATTTTTTCAATTCATCCTCTACCAAATATGGAACGATATCGGTCAGTTTTACACCTTCTTCTTCGGTGTTTGCAAATCCAGTAACTTTTTTTCCGTTTATCAATGGGGAGCCATCTTCATTTTTTACATATCTTAAAACGCCAGGGGCATGGCAAACTGCAGCCACTGGTTTTCCGCTTCTGTGAAATGATTCAATTATTGCGATCGATGCGGGGTCATTGGTTAAATCCCAAAGTGGGCCGTGGCCTCCTGGATAAAAAATGGCATCAAAATCCTCCGCATTAACTTCACTTAGTTTTAAAGTATGAGAAAGTTTTTCCTGAAGAGCCTCATCAGCATCGAAACGTTTAGTTGCTTCAGTTTGAAATTCAGGAAGTTCGCTTTTTGGATCGAGTGGCGGACGGCCGCCTAGAGGCGATGCCAACGTTATTTCAGCGCCATGCTCTTTCAATGTATAATACGGACCTGCAAATTCTTCAGACCAAAATCCTGTTTTAAGGCCTGTATCTCCAAGCTGGTCGTGTGAAGTAAGTACGATGAGTACTTTAAAAGTGTTTGTACTTGTCATGATTTCTAAATTTTAATTTCAAATAGTGAACTCGTTTTTGAATCCCTTGTTTTGATGAAACAAAATTGATTTAAAATTTTAGGATTACGCTGTGACCTAGATCACAATGCATAATGAACGAGATGTTTGTGATGTAAGTCACAACATTGGAGGCATAAGGACGGCACGCGAATAACAGACGGATTGCTATCTTTGTACCTACAAACATCTTTAGGATATGACCGCACAAGATATTCTGAAAACACATCTTGGCCAAACCATCGATCTTTCTGAAAAGGATTTTGACTACGTGTTTTCACATTTTAAGCCTATTTCATTTAAGAAGGGTGAATCTATCATTAACATAGGCGATGTCGTGAACTATGAATATTTTGTGCTTGATGGTTGCATTAAAACATTTTATCTTAATGATGAACAGAAAATGTTTATTCTTCAGTTCGCGATGACCAATTGGTGGGCCTCAGATTATAATGCTTTGTATTTAGATGTAAAGGCGACGCTTATGCTTGACTGCATAACAGATACTCAGGTGCTTTGCCTGTCTAATCAAGACCGTGAAAAACTTTGCCGGGAATTTTATCCTATGGAATACTTTTTTCGATGGCGTTCCAATAAAGGATACATCGCCGCTCAAAAAAGGCTGTTATCTTTTATGAACAATGATGCAAAATACCGTTATGAAGAGTTGATGCAAATGTATCCTCAGCTCTATAACATTGTTCCAAAGCAGCTCATCGCTGCTTATCTAGGTGTTTCCAGGGAAACCTTGAGTCGGATGTACGAAAAAAAGCAATAGCAGATTCAAAAGAGGAAGCTTAGCTTAAAATCTTTTTTCAGTTTCCAACCAATGATGATCCCGTCCCTTATAATCAAATACATTGATTTTTTTTAAACCCAGTTTTTCCAGAACTTTAATAGAATCATGATTTTCTACATCGGCGATGCCAATGATTTGATCCAAATTTAATTCCTCAAAGCCGTAATCGATAGCAGCTCGGGCAGATTCAGTGGCATAACCCTTACCCCAAAACTTCCTATTAAACCGGTAACCAATATCGTAATAGTTGCTGTGGTTGTTATTGATATCTCTTATTAGTTTCAAACCACTCCAACCGATAAACTGATTAGAATCTTTTTCCATTACCGCCCATCGGCCAATCCCATTTTCCTGATATTGTGCCTGTATAAAAGCAATATCGGCAGTGCTTTGACTGATGGTTGAAACCGGATTATTCCCTAGAAAGCGATGCACCAAAGGATCAGAATCCATTTCAAACATTCCCCTGGCATCCGTAATTTCCAATTCCCTAAGTATTAATCTTTCTGTTTCTATGAAGGCATTCATTAGTTATTGTTTAGCTTGCATGGCTTGCTCATCTTCAAAAGTTGGCCCGTATAATCCCGGTATTTTACATCCGTTCAGGCGAAGATAAACGATCATTTCACCTCTGTGATGGTAAATGTGGTTCATTAAAAAACCCCTTATGATTTGTGCCCGTGGCGTTTCTGGAATAGCAACCTGACCCCCAACCGTCATCTTCCACAAGTCATCTAAGTTTTCATCAGTAATTGATTCAAGGCTTTCCTTTGCTTTGCTAAAATTACGTTCAAATCTTTCTCTTATTTTGTCAATATCCGAATAATCCCTTTCTACGTCTTCGTAGTCATCCATGTTAAATTCAGCACCTTTAACGGTATAAGGATACCAATTATAAATCTCAGCGATGTGCCAGGCCAGTTGCCCGGTAGTCCACGAGTTTTCAGAAGGTTTATATTCCAGAACGTGTTGAGGAATGGCGTTTAGCAATTTTCGGGTGCTTTCAGCTTCCTGAAGAAATTCACCTAGTAGGGCTTGTACTAACATAATTCTCAATGATTAGATTTTCAGTTGTTTATCTTAGCTAAAATAGTGGTTTTTGACATTTAGTTTTAGCATATTGGATAATATTCAGATTTATCAAAATTGTATTTTTTCTGTTAAGCAAAAATTTTATCAGCCATTTCTTGTATCACTAAGCATAAACATAATAAATTAGCTAAAAATTAAAGCTATTCCTTTTTATGAAAAACACAATCATCGCCTTTTTCCTGTCTATTTTTTTACTTAGCTGCTCCGGGAAATTAGAAAAAACGTTAGTATCAAAGCCTTTTACCGATCAGGATGACTTCAATGAATTTCCGAAATACAAAGATAAAATTCTAAGCATTGAAGATGTTTATGATAAAAACCCTGATAGCTCAGGTGGTTTCAGCGTGAAACTAAAAGATACGACTTTGTATATTCAGGAGAGTTCGAAACCCGTAGCGCATAAATTTCGTGAGGCTAGATTTGTTAATTCACAAAAAACAGCTGTATTGGTGCAGATAGAAGATGGTGCTGGAGACTTGTCACCATTTTATATCATCACGCTTAAAGAAGGGGTGCCAAATGCAGTTGCTTTAAATATTGCTTCAAATGGTAAGGGAGACAAGGATTTTGCAAAGGGACTGCAGGAGATTACCCGCACAACTTTGGTAGTAAATAATGACTTTGTGGTGGCTACTGTTAGGGGGAAAGTTTATCAGATCAAAAGAAAAAATCCTAATGAGCTGATTCAAGGCAAGTTTATTCTTTATTCATCAGATAAAACCACGCTGGTTTTTGCTGTAAAAGATGGTTTGTATCAGGTAAATTATATGACTGGAGAAACACTTAACCTACCTGTTCCTGCAAGTGTACTCAACTCGGCAACAATGGTTAACGAAATTCAGCAGAACTACAGCTGGCAAAAGAACAGTCGGGGAACTTCATTTTTAAAGGAAAATCCTGACGATGACCGCATTGTAGATATTAGCGAATTTAAAAAATAGCGATTTCACGATCCTTTGGCCTAAACAACCATTGTTCTGAACGTAAGGTTTATCCGTGGCATATTAACTTTTTTTGTTGGTGGTAATCGATGTAACCAATGCGATTGTGTTTCATCCTTCATCACCAACAAACTTCCGTGTTCCAAAAATGTCGTAACGGTTTCTTTGGATTGCTTATGCTTAAATAAGAATCTTCTTTCTGCACCAAAACTCATTGATGCGATAGCCGTATGTTTACCTAGTGTTTTTTCATCGTCACTGTGATAAGCCATTCCCTCATCGCCATTATGATATAGGTTAAGTAAGCATGAGTTGAACAATGTTCCTGTTCTCTCTTCTGCAATATTTTTCAGCTCCAGCAAAGTATTTGTCCATGCCAAAGCATGTTTGGTAGCCTTAGAGTAGGTGTAAGCATAACCTTCGTTGCCATACCAGGCCACTTTTCTTTTGGTAATGATGTGTTTTCCCATAATATAGGCTTCATCATTTCTCCATTCGATATTTTTCATTAGCTCATCAAAGTAATGATTGGCCTGTTCCAATGAAAAAAGCTTTCCATAGTAATTTACGGTACCGTTGTATGGCAGTAAATTTTTGGATGTATCTATTGCGCTGCTGAATAATTCCATTTTGTATATTTTGCGTACATGCAATGGCCATAAGGGCGATAGCCATACGATAATGCATCACTTTCTGTCTTAAAAAACACCCGGTTCTTAACTTTCATTCGCTTACCAGATTTACAGCTTAGCAATCCAAATATCTTCAAAGCGGCATTTCCACCAAAGCAAATCTGCCTGTTTCTAACCTTCTTTCTTAATTCTGAAGCGGATATTTCCTGATGTTTAATGATCATTTATCTTGGTGCTGTAATGTATCTGCTAATGAGGCTTCCCAACCAATCATAGCCATTTTCCGATCTGTTCCCCAATGATAACCGCCAAGCGCACCGCTTGTTTGAATTACACGATGGCAGGGAATAAGAAATGCTACAGGATTGCTGCCAACTGCGGTACCAACAGCTCGTGATGCATTGGGTTGATTAATTTTTTTTGCAAGTATGCCGTAAGTTGAAAGCTTTCCTGTCGGAATTTTGAGCAGCGCTTCCCAAACTTTTAATTGAAAATCAGTTCCTTTAAGATGTAACTTGATCTGACTGATCTCCGTCCAGTCTTTATGGAAAATCTGCAGTACATTTTGGTGTTCCAGGGTTTCACATTGTTGATAATTTGCTGCGGGGAATTTGCTTTTTAAAATAGCGAATGCAGCAAATTCATCATCATAAAATGCGATATGACAAATGCCCTTATCTGTTGATGCCGTTAGTATATTTCCAAAAGGTGTTGCGGAGTAACTGTAATTTATTTTTAAGTTTTCGCCACCATTTTTATATTCTCCAGGAGTCATGCCGTCAACGCTTATAAACAAATCATGTAATCTGCTGCTTCCAGAAAAGCCAGTTTCTACAGCTGTATCAAACAAGGTTTTATCGTTTTCCTGTAGCAGCTTTTTCGCATAGCTGATGCTGATGTACTGCAAGAATCGTTTCGGCGTTGTACCGGCCCAATCTTTAAACAGGCGCTGAAAGTGAAACGGACTCAGGTTTACTTCTTCAGCAATTTCTTCCAGGCTGGGTTGATTTTTAAAGTTAGCCTGAATATAATTTATGGCTTTGGCAATTCTGTTAAAGTTTATTTCATCCTGTGCTTTCATGATCGATATTTTAACAAAAGTACTTTAGATTTAAACGCTATAACACCCGAAACTTGCTCTGTTTAATATTAGCTTGTTTTCTTTTTGGTTTTTAGTGCAGCTTTCTCCAGGTTTTGAGCCACTCTAAACATAGTGATTTTTGCTACTAAATCTATTGGTATCGGTTCATTCAATGGAAATTGTACTGATCCTTTGGCACTTTTATAACTTGAAATTTCTTCCTTAAATGCTTCAATACCACCATTGCCGGGGTAAAAGCCAATATGGTTTTTATAGCCAGCAAAGTGTACCAGATTTCCTTTCAAATCGAAAGTAGGTATGGCGTAACTTATTTTCTCTGTAGCGCCCGGTGCGGCTTTTTGAATGACTTCCCGAATCAATTGAAGTTTTGCTCTGGTTTCTTCCGGAAAGTCTGCAATGTAACTTTCAATATCGGTTTTTTTTGTATTCATCGCGTTGCTTTTTCTTGATCAAAGTTAAAGGTGTATTCCAGTATCTGGAAGGGTAAAAGCGGCATTTTTTGGCGGTATTTAAGACAATTGCGAATTTATACTAGAATAGTTTTACACCAACGCCAATGCTTAGTGTGCCGAAATCTTTAGCAGATAATTTATCCCGATTGAAAATATGAATGTAGGCAAGCTTTGC
>NZ_AJLG01000021.1 GCF_000258495.1 Pedobacter agri PB92 | reverse complement strand
AGTATCATAAAATTTCCACTTGGCATAGAGGAACTTCATGATAGATTCCTGAGAGGTAAAATTTTTGAAGGAGGAATCATCGTTTTCCATCTCTTCAATCAGTAATCTGGCTTTTCTATACTGTTTACTAAGCGTGTAGAGGTTGATTAACTTTATCCGGGCAGTTTGCGCATCGCCATTTTCAGCACCTTTTTTACTATTGATTTGAATGGATTTTAACAGAAATTTTTCCGTTTGTTGATGCTGCCCTTTCTGCATAAAGGCCGTAGCCATATTTCCATAAATCACTCCTTTTGCCATAAGCGCAAATTCTGTTCGGTCAGGGAAGATCAGGCTTCGTTCATCTATAAAGTGCAGGGCTTTTTGATAATAGAATAATGCACTGTCAGGTTGCTTTAATTTCTCAAAACAGAGTCCTATGGTATTGAGTAATCCTTGAGGGGATACAAAAGATTGTTCAAAACTGCTGGTATCCGCACAAGCTAAAGTCTCGTTAAAACCCTTTTTAAAGTAGGGTATCGATTCCTGAAAAAAGCCTTGTTTGTATCGTAGAAAACCAAGCTTTGGAGAAAGCGCATAACATTTTGAAATAGAGTTTGAAATTTTACCGGCTCGCACATAAGCGTCAAATGCATCTTCATATAATCCAAAATCCATCAACACATCTCCCCTAACCAGTAATGCAGAAATATAATGTTTAATTAGAGCAGGTTTAGCTTCTACCACCTTAAGCATGCTGTCAGCAAGTTTTAATGCACTATCTGGCCTTTTCTTAAAGTTTAAAAAATAGGCAGTTTTAGTATTCAGCACACTCCACTTTTCTACGGAGGTTAACTGAATTTTAGCTATTGCACTATCTAAAAACCGTATGGCTGAGTCTTGCTGCCCCCGTTTGTACATCATGCCCGATTTGGCTTTAATGTCAAAAATCCTATCAGATATTTTCAAGGGTTCATCCCTCGGGGTTTCTTTACAAGCAAACAATACCGATGAGGCAAAAACAAAGAGATAAACGTATATTAATGTTTTGATATTGGGCATGTACCAAATTGAATGGGAATCAACTCAAGTTAGTAACATCTTTTTGAGAATGCAAATTGAATTTAATAATGTGGTAACGGAGATTGCTAATTGATATTGGTTGTCATAGAGACTATATTTCCCTTTTTATCCCTTACGCCTATCACGTTTACGGCCTGTAAACTGTTCCGCACAAAACTGATATCGAATTGAACGACATCAAACTGCTTAAAAACTACCGTTTTATCTTCATTGTAAAACCTGATTCTTTGTTTGTTGCTGTCTTTAATAAAGCCAACTCCTGCTGTGTGGTTATATGATATAATTATTCCCGTTCTCATGAGATTCTAAATTTTAATTCTGATGACGGGACAATCATAAAACCCTATTACTATGCAAATGGTTTTCAATCGGCAGCAAGATTAATGGTGCTTAAATCAGGCGAGTAAGCAGGATCGGAATGAAAATATAATGAATGCTGCGACTTTTTTCCATTTGGTTTAAGTAGTAAGGATTTGCAAATCCATTGGTGTTGTGCTAACTCAAATAATACTTCCCCAATTTCTCAAAAATCATATTAGCAGCGATAAAATACCTATAAAGAGATCGCGTTTAGTAATGTAAGATTTAATACTGAGGTTTTAAGCTCGCTCGACATAAATATAGTGATTACTTATTGTTAACTAAAAATTTTCCATCAGCAATGCAAAATTGATTTTAAGCTATTTATGACTGCTTTTTATTCCTGCACTTCACGCTACAGTAAATCACGTCGTTCCAGTTTCGTTCCCATTTTTTTCTCCAGGCAAACGAAAGTTTACAAACTGGACATATTTTAACGGGTAGATTTTGCTTTTTTACACCTTTCATTCACTCTTCAGCTTTATTTAATTGCAAATGGTTTCAGATATTACCAACTGATCCAGAGCAAAAAAAATGTATTAGAAAACAAACCAAAACGAGATTATTATGTTTTGCACTGCGGATTAAATATATTTTTTTTAAACTTTTTAGCGCCTCAAGGGTCTATTTTATTATGATTGAAACACAAGAAACATTTAATTTTACTACAATGCCCGTAATTAGCGGGATCTTACTTTTAGTTTTTGGAACGTTTATTTTCCTAATTGCCATGAGGCGCAGGAATGAACGGAGAAAGGTGAGCGGAATAAACGGATTCACCTGTGCAGACAGGATGGTTAACACAAAAACAACAGAAAAATTCCTTCGTGTACTTGCTTTGCTGCTACTTTTGTCTGGATTTATTCTTATCACTTTTGAGGCGCTGAGAATAGAAAGCAATGTTACTACTGAACTGGCGGTAGGTTAAAGCAAAAATCAATAGGACTTCTCAATATCTAAAGACTGTTTATACATTTTGCACCGTTATACGTTTGGACGGGAATCAATAGTATTTAAAAAGTCATCATTATTCCATTCGTTTGGATATGCCTTCAAAAAGCCCTATATTATCAATCCATCATTATTAACCACGCTCTGGTTTATATTTTTTCACTAAAACTTTTCAAATTTGGCATTAAAAAAAGCAGGATTTTACAGAGGGCCACGCTTGCCCTTCAGAAAGAAAGAAGCAGAACACAAAATTAATCAGCTGATCACCTCTCCTGAGGTTCGATTAACTGGAGACAATGTTGAAACCAACATTTACCCGCTGGCAGAGGCACTGAAGCTGGCGGAAGAACTTGACTTAGATCTGGTTGAAATATCCCCGAATGCTACTCCACCTGTATGTCGCATTATCGATTACAGCAAATTCCTTTATGAGCAGAAAAAAAAGCAAAAGGAAATTAAGAGTAAAGCGAAACAAACCATCATTAAGGATATACGATTTGGTCCGAATACCGACGAACACGATTTCCAGTTTAAACTGAAGCATGCCGTTTCATTTTTAGAAAGCGGAGAAAAAGTGAGGGCTTTTGTACATTTCAAAGGCAGGTCAATCGTATATAAAGATCAGGGAGAAATCCTATTATTAAAATTCGCTCAGGGTTTGGAAGAAGTGGGCAAAGTAGAGTTGCTTCCTAAACTAGAAGGCAAGCGAATGTTTTTAACCTTAGCACCGAAAGCTGCAAAACGTTAAATTTAAAACCTCCATCATTCATTCAGGTGATCATCGGCTCCCTTTTCAGATTAAAATATTTTCTGGTAAGGGAGCCTAAAAACCAAATAATGTAACACAAAATCTCTAGGCGATACACTACAGGCATAAATCGTATGTTATGATGATGCACTTTTTTTTCCGGTAAATAATTTAATCCTTTTAAATCGTACAAACATTTTATGCCTAACTAAGTTATTTCATGGCATGAACATTAAAACAAATGAGGGTATCTTTCGAACAGTAACCTCAATTATCCTTTACACTGCCGGATTAATCATCCTGCTTTGGTTTCTATATAAAATTCTTAGTGTTGTACTACTTGGAATTTTTGCAATTGTACTTGGCGTGATTATCAACGCACCAGTAAGCCGACTCGAGCAGAAAGGCATGAAGCGTTGGCTGGCCAGCCTGATTGTTTTTTTAATCATCTTCGGAATTACCTTCCTACTCGGCTGGATGGTGGTGCCCCACTTAAGTAACCAGCTGGATGTGTTGATTGGCAACCTTCCAAAATATTATGCAAGTGTTTCCGGATACCTTGATAATCTGCTCAGCAAATTTCCTGAACTGCGAAAAGAAGTCAGAGAAGGTGGCTCATCCATCACGTCTGCGATGCCTTCTGTAGGCAATACCGTTATGGGGATTGGCAATTTTTCATTCTCTGTTATCGGTGGAATTTTCGTGTTCATTGTTTTTATCTGTATGGTGGTTTTCTTTGTAGGGAACCCGAAGCCTATAGTAGAATTATATTTAACCGTATTTCCAATCAAGCAACGGGAAAAAGCCGAAAATGCCATGAAGCATACTTCGGTAATGTTGGTGGGCTGGATGAAATCGAATCTGATTGGTGGAGCGATTGAAGCGGTATTGGTTTACGGTTTCTTAACCTTAATGAATGTTCCTGGTGCACTGGTATGGGCAGCACTGGCCTTTTTTTCAGAGCTCATTCCTAAAATAGGTTTTTACATCATGGCTATTCCACCTACCCTTGTAGCACTTTCGGTTAGTCCGGCAACGGCTTTATGGTGCCTGGTTTTCTTTTTGTTACTGAACGAGCTGGTTTCCGATTTTCTGATGCCTAAACTTCGTTCCTCAACAATGAACATCCACCCCATGTCGTCTCTTTTCCTGTTGCTAGCAATGGGAACAGCTTTTGGCCTTACAGGTGCATTACTTGCCACACCTTTGGCCGCAATTATTAAAGCGTATTACGAAGAATTTTATATCAGCAAGTTTCCGGATGATCCGCAACTTGAAAAACGAACACACGACATTATTTACCCTTAATTCATAAGTGAACGCGGCTGTTACTCATCAGACTTAATTCATCATAATAATTGCAATATTTAATAACCATTAATGGCTGCGTAGATAGCGATATGATAAATGATGAGCAAGAGCAGTACATGGGAGGATGAGTTTCATGGAGGGGATATTACGCAATTGCCTGCTTAATTTTATGTCCTATTACATTAAAGAGACTGATACAGCTCATCTGCAATAATTAATCTTACTTTTTGGCAAACCAAAATCAAGCTGATACCGTTACCTTTATTCGTGAAATCCATTTAGCATAAAAATAATATAGTAATGAAGCCTTTGCCGACACGGTTTACAGAAACAAAAATAGTGGATATTCTTAGCCAGTCTCCTAATGCTACTGCTATTTATTCTGGTGAGGAAATTTATATCGAATTTGCCAATGATGCAATGATTGCATTGTGGGGAAAAGAGCGGTCGGTGATTGGCAAAACTATCGCCCAGGCGCTGCCAGAAATTGTTGGGCAGCCTTTTATTGGCATACTGCAAGAGGTTTGGCGTAGCGGCATCAGTTATGAAAGCAAAAATACACCCGCAGCGTTATTTGTAAATGGCGAAATGCAAACTTTCTATTTCGATTTTATCTATCAGGCTGTAAAAGACGAAAATGGCAAAACGGATTATATTCTCCACACGACCACAAATGTGACCGAACTGAACCGGGCCCTTAACATCGCAGCAGATCGCGAAGAAAAGCAAAAGGCTTTAGATCATGAACAACAATTAAATTTTCAGTTGGCTTCGATAAATGAAGAACTCGCTGCTTCAATGGAGGAGCTTAATACCACAAATGAAGAATTGCAGTTAAGCAAAGAAAGTTTCCAGCAATTAAACGAGGTTTTGGAAAGCAGGGTTGCAGAACGTGTAAAAACAATTGAACAGCTATACCAGCAATTGGAGGCTTCGAATGAAGAAATTTTGGCTTCGAATGAGGAACTTGCGGCAACGAATGAAGAATTAGTGAGGAGCAGAACGAAACTGGAACAAACCTTAACAGAGCTTGCTGAAAGTGAGTTACGTACCAGAAGTATTATTGAAAATGCGCCATTCCCAATTGGAGTTTACACAGGTAAGGAAATGAGAATCACTTTCGCCAATCCATCCATTATAGGGGTTTGGGGAAAAGGTGATGACGTGATTGGAAAGCGCTATGCAGATGTTTTACCAGAGCTTACCAACCAGGCCGTATTTCAGCAACTCGACCAGGTTTTTACCACGGGTGTTGTTTTTGAGGCCAGAAATCAGCGCTTAGAATTAATAGTGAAGGGCGTACCGAAAATCTTTTACTTCAACTATATTTTTACGCCCTTAAGAAATGCGGCTGGTGAAATTTATGGCGTAATGAATACCGCAGCTGATGTTACCGATGTGGTATTAGCGAAACAAGCCCTGGAGGTTGCAGCAGAAGAAAAACAGAAACTGAATGAAGACCTTGCTGCCATTAATGAAGAAATGGTGGCCATTAATGAGGAATTAACTGCATCCAATGAGGAGCAGGCCAGATTTAATTTTGAATTATCAGCACTTTATGAAAAGCTAAAGATTAGTCAGGATGAACTGGAACTGGCAATTGACGCTGCCGGCTTAGGTACATTTGATCTTAATCCGGAAACCGGTCGTTTTTCGGGGAACAACTTAACGAAATTATGGTTTGGCCTACAGCCCAGAGATGAAATTGAGTTAACCCAAGCTACCGATGTGATTCATGAATCTTACCGTGAGCGGGTAGTTAACGCCATCCAGAATGCTTTAAATTATGAATCTGGAGGATATTATGACACCAACTATGTGATTCAATTGCCTGGTGAAACAGATGGAAGAGTTGTTCGGGCAAAAGGCAAAGCAATTTTTAATAAAGAAAAGCAAGCCATTCGCTTAAGCGGTGTGCTGATTGATGTAACCGAACAGATCAGCTCTACAAAAAAAATGGCTGCCATGGTTGATAGCCTGGAACGCAGCGAACGGAAATTTCGGTCATTAATTCAGCACGCACCCGTTGCCATAAACGTATTTAAAACTGCCGATTTAATTGTTGAAAGTGCCAATGAAAAAATGCTCGAGATTTGGGGCAAAACAGATGCTGTTGAAGGGCAGAAGTTTGTCGACATCCTGCCAGAACTTGAAAATCAGCCTTTTATAGATCTCTTAAAAGATGTACTGCGCACCAAAACGCCTTATTATGGAGTTGAAAATAAGGTATATATTCTTAGAGATGGCGTACCCGAAGAACGTTTCTTCAATTTTATTTATCAACCGGTAAAAAACGATCATGGAGAGATAGATAGTATTTTGCAAGTAGTTACTGAAGTTACCGAGCAGGTAAATGCTAAAAAGGAAGTTCTGGAAATTAACACCAGGCTGAACATCGCCATTGAGGCTGGTGCATTAGGCTCAACCGAGGTCGATTTGGCTACCGGAACAATGGTTTGTAACGATCGGTATAAAATGTGTTATGGATGGCCACTTGATCGGGAATTTACTTATCCTGATTTATATGCTTCCATGCTTCCACAATACCGCGAAACCATCAAAAAACTGGTGAATGAAGCCATTCAAAACCAAACGGTTTATAAGGCGGAGTACGAAGTAACCTGGCCTGATGGATCAATACATTGGGTAAGTGCACATGGAAAGGCCAGGTACAATAATGAAGGAAAGGCCACAAAAATGGTAGGCATCGTATCAGACATTACAGAATCAAAGGCTGATGAGCAACGTAAAAATGATTTTATAGGCATGGTAAGCCATGAGCTAAAAACACCTTTAACCTCATTAACCGCATATATACAATTACTTCAAAGCAAGGCCAGCAAAAACCAAGACAGTTTTGCTTTGAGCGTTTTAGAGAAAGCCAATAATCAATCGAAGAAAATGGTGAATATGATTAACAGTTTCCTCAATGTTTCGAGATTGGAATCTGGAAAAATTCATATCGAAAGGCAGCATTTCGATTTATCATTACTCATGAAAGAAATTGAAGAAGAGTTTAATGTTGTGCTGAATAGTCATCAGTTTATTTTCAAAACAGAAGAAATATTTGTTAATGCAGACCGGGAAAAAATTAGTCAGGTAATCAATAATTTTATTTCCAATGCGGTGAAGTACTCTCCTACAGGCAGCACCATCGAAATATCCTGTACACGAAATGAAAATTCTGCCATCGTAGCCGTTAAGGATGAAGGAATAGGAATTATGCCCGAAGACCAGCACCAACTTTTTGAACGCTATTACCGCGTAATGAATCAACCTCAAACGGTTTCAGGTTTTGGGATCGGGCTTTATCTCTGTGCCGAAATCATTAAGCGTCATCATGGGCAGATTTGGCTGGAAAGCGAAATAGCCAAAGGCTCTACATTTTACTTTAGCCTGCCTATTGAGGCAGCGAACGGCTAAAAAAAGCAGGTCGCTCCTTTTTCCGAATTCATAATCACCGTCAATATTCTGGTTAGATAAACCAACTGTAGCGTAATAAAAACAAATCTCAACAACTTCATTTACAAAAAAAGGCCATTGAAAAATCAACAGCCTTAATAACCAAATAAATATAATAGGTAGATGTACATTTAAGACAATGATGCACCTAAAAAGTTTTAAAAGAATTTCATTTTTTTTTAACGCAAGAGGCTTCTTAAATGAGGTGCTCCGGAGATTGGTATGGTATTAAAGGACTATTCTAATTAAGAGTAATGAAAATTAATTTAGGATGTTATTATATTACTAATGGGACGATCTATTTCCGGATGGAATAGCGTAGTTAATGAGAACCTGAAGCACTACTCACTTCAGGTTTTTTATCAAAAGAAAGGCATTAACTGCAGCAGGATTTACTCTTAAAACGACTAACTAAATGCAGTTATTTCGCTGACAAAAAAAACATAATAACAGAAAATAATGTTACAAAAATAACAAGATCATATTATGAATTACAGCAAAGAAATCGAAGCCATTCCACAGAATTATTATCAGACTCAATTTATAGACAGTTATAGAGGAGGAGTAGAAGGAGATAACACCATGACATTTTTGGTAAAGGACGATACAGACCTGGTTACTTATGCATTGGCGGCTAAGCAGGCTTGGGAATCTGTTGGCGATTATCCTTCGAGTTTCAAAGGCATTATAAGGAAAGTAAATGGAAATTGTTTTGCAACATTTGATTACCTGGGTGCATTAGAGGCTAGCCTGAATCAAGCTTCAGCGTAATTTCTGACAACTTTCTTCAAAAAGATAGCTTTGGCATGAGTACATTTATTTTAACTGCAAGGATAGATGAAATTCACCAAAGCTTTTTTGACGACCTCAGAAACATGCATTTTCCGAAGGAAAGAAACTTTCTCCGTGCTCATCTTACATTGTTTCATACACTACCAAAAACAGCAGAAATCCTGGAGGTGCTGCAATCGGTTGAAAAGCAACCAATAGTAGCAACAGTTAGTAGTTTAAAAAACATTGGCCATGGTGTGGCTTATTTTATTTCCAGTGAACAATTGGAAAATGTACACCGCAAGCTCAAGAAAAATTTCGAGCAATATCTTTCTTTACAAGATCAGCAAAAATTCAAGCCACACATTACCATACAAAACAAGGTGAGGTCAGATCAGGCGAAATCTTTGTTTGATCAACTTAATCCATCCTTCGAACCATTTGAGATTACTATTTCTGGCCTCGACCTATGGTTATATTTAAATGGTCCCTGGGAGCACACCAAATATTTCCCATTCTCATAAAAACTGCTTGGTAATTTGTAACGGAAGATCAAAGCTTGTATGATTTGATATTCCGCTTAAATCATATCTCATTGATAAACTTAAATATCCTCAGCTTTCATGAACGCCCCAACATGCAAAATTTAGCCAAATGCCTGATTACTAAACAATTTATGTTTATGTTAGATAGGATACTCAATTTCCGCGAAATGCAAACCTTGCTTCCTATATAAGCGAACTTAAGCTAAATTTTCATACACACCATAGTTGTATCACACCCCTAAGATTAGGCATTTACTTGAAAAAGAGCTAACTTAGTCTACGTATTTATACGCATATATTATATCATCCTTTTTACGATAATAGGTGTGGTTCAAAGCAAACTCTAAACTACACTTCTACTTGCCAGGTTAAGCCTATTTACTTAGCTGATTAATTTCATTCGAACTTTTAATTAGCTGATGAACCTATCTGGTATAAAACATTCGTTATGATTATTAACATCCCTCCGCTTCAGCACGAAGCAATTGTAAAAAAATTCATTTCACTTCGTTTTGCTGTGCTATTCATTTTTTTGGCAGGATGCACAAGCTTACAGTACACGGAAGATCATGCTACTGTGTATATCGATCGGATTGTTTCCGCCACTGCAGCTATCGATAAGGATGACTTCTCTGTTGACTTATTGAATTTTCCAATAATTACTGGCTCAGAAGCAGGTTTGCAACTCGATCTAATTTTCAGAATAATCACAGTTATCTTTTTCATATTGGTTTTGATTATAATTTTTCAAATGCATAAAGCCTGGAAAAAAAATGAGGAGAATAACAGACTTTTAAAGCAATTACATTCGCAGATTTCGGAACAAAATACCTACATGCAACACATAATGAATGCCTTGGAAGAAAGCGAATCGGAAAACCTCAGGGTAACCAAAATCATAGCTCACGACCTGCGTAGCCCAATTGGTGCGATTGTGAGTGCCTCTAGTTTATTACTGAATGAGACCAAGTTAAATGAGGAAGCAAGTGAATTAATATCAATTATTCAAAAAGCAGGAATTAACGCATTAACTTTTATGACCGCAATACTCGAAAAAGAAGATGCCCATGCGGTATTAAAGAAAGAACCTGTTGAATTAAGTACGCTTATAAAATATTGTGCTAATATTTTAAAATACAAAGCGATAGAAAAACGGCAAACCATCACCATCGATAGTCAGACCATTTTGCTTAATTGCAACCTCGAAAATATTTGGAGAGTGATTAGCAACCTGCTCACCAATGCGATAAAATTTAGCCCTGATCACAGTACGATAGTATTGCAAACTACCGAATTTAATGAACACGTAATTATTGAAGTTAAAGATCAGGGTATTGGCATTCCAAACGATTTAAAACCTTCTTTATTTACTTCAAAAGAACGCAGAAAAAGAATTGGAACAAGAGGTGAAAAATCGTACGGTATGGGACTACCAATTGCAAAGAAAATCATTGATGCCCACAAAGGAAAAATTTGGTTTGAGGAGAATGAATTTAAAGGCACAACCTTCTTTGTTCAACTACCAAAATAACCAGAATCTGGTAAGATTCTCTTTTCAATAAAAAAGCCCTCTATCTAAAAAGAAAAAGGGCTTATGTAAAATAGGGGTTATGATTTATAACAAACCGTAAAGGCCGTGTGCATAAGTTCTTAAAGAAGCAGAAACAGTATTCATCTTATCGGGAGATGGTCCTTTTACCTTGTAAGCTTCCGGGTGAAGCTCTAAAGGCTGGTTATCTGCTTTTTCTGCGGTATCTTTGTTCGTTAACGTTGCATTTTGTTCTTCGCTTAATTTTAAAGGTGCCATGTCATGTAATTTTATATACAGAAAACAGGCGATGCGTTGATTTGTTTTCAGTGACACCTCAAAAAGTAATTATTTTTTCATTATTAATCCAAATTACTTATTCGATACTCGAAATCCAGTTCTCAGTAGCTGAAACTTTGATCGGATTTGCAGAAGAAACAATTTTTAAAACGCCACCTTTATTAATATCATCTTGTGTGATATAATTTTTGTTAAAAGGTTTTCCGTTTAAAAATACCTGTTTGATATACTTGTTCTTCAAACTAAAATTCTCAGTTTCTACCTTAAACGTTTTGCCATCAGGTAAGTGATATGTGACAGATGGAAACAAAGGAACGTTTAGGTAGTATACAGGCCAACCTACGCAGGCTGGAGAAAAACCACTTGCCGTAAATATATACCATGCACTCATCGCTCCTGCATCATCATCCATGGTTCGCAAATAAGCGTCAGGCTGGTTAAGGTATATCTTACCAATGTAACTACCAATGCCGCGGCTGTTATCATTAAAATAATTTTGAATAACGGTATCGGCTGCCAACTGGTGCATCCAGTATTGAGATTTATAACCCTGTCTGGTTATGTTATACATTAATGGCACCTGCAAATCAGGCTCATTGGCATGGTTATATAAATCACGGGCAAAAAATTCATCTAGTTTAGCCAGGTAGGATTCCTCTCCCCCATCAAGCGCTACCAAGCCTTTAAAATCATAGGGAACAAACCAACGGTATTGCCAAATGGTACCCTGATATAAACCACGGGCCTGCATTTGATCCACATCCCGTTTACTCATATCTTTAAAATCCTTGTTCCAGTATTTTTTATACTCCAAGGCTTTATTTTTATAAATCTCCACCTTTTGCGGGTTTTTCAAAATTTTAAAAATTTCCGCCATTGCCCAATTGTCATAGCTCGATTCGAGCGCTTTATCTGGCGATTTATAATCCAATCCCTGAACTTCTTTCTCCAATGAATCAGCAATTTTCGCAAAATCAACCGGATATCCTTTTCGGTAAGCATCCAGCAATACTACAATGGCATGCTCCGAGCGAACGGTATTAGAAGGTTCCTTTTGCCCGGCGTAATCTTTTTTCCCCGAGACGTATAAATCACCAATAGAAGTAACCATTCCTGCATAACGATCAGGGGTGATGATCGAAAGCAAAGGCAATTGTGTACGGTAATTATCCCAAATGGCCCAGCCGTTATAACGAATCTGTTTATCTTTTTGTACTTCTCCTTTGGTATTGCGGTACTGGCCATCCTGATCGGAAATGACATAAGGCGATTGCATGGTTCGATAAAGCAGCGAATAAAATAATTTTGCATCCTTTAAATCGCCATTCACCGTAATTTTCGAAAGATTTTTGTTCCAATAGGCGCTACTCTCCGACATCATTTCAGTCATTGAATGGGTATTAATGGCTAATTTTGCGGCCTCGGCACTTACCGATGAAAGCGCAACATTCACCTCTACCGAACCCGGCTCCAGGCCAAGCCTGGCGATGAATTTGTGATTTGCTACCTCTTCCCAATTTATATTATTTTTTATTTCCAGATAATAGTAAATCCGATATTTACCGACAGAACAAGTTGTTTTTGATTCAATCCAACCAGAAATGGTATTGTTTTTAATCACATGCTCTTCTTCCACAAAGGCGCCGTTAAAGGCATAACTCAAATCGATATAAATTCCCTTTTTCCCGGCAGGAAGTTGATAAACATGTTTTCCGGCATTGCCTACAACTGAAAAGCTTGCTTTAATTTTATTTTCAAAGCCAACTTCATAATAACCAGGCACTGCTTTCTCTGTTGATTTTATGAGTTCAGATGCTTTAGGATCATCACCTAAAAAAGGTTTCACAAAAAGATTTCCGCCTGAGCCCTGACAGCCCACGCCTTCGAAACGATTGTGCGTAAAACCCTCAAATTTTTTCGCCAGATATTCGTAACCTGTATGTGTTTTTGGATAGGTTTGCGGCCCGATACTCAACATACTGAACGGATAGGAAGCTGCCGGCGACATCTGTCCGTGATCGCCTGATGAACCTAAGAAAACATTCACAAGATCAACCGGTTTTTTTTCCTTTATGGAGAATGATGTGGTTTTTGACTGTGCTAAAACGTTTAAATAAAAAAACGAGAGGAGTGCAATTATTTTAAGAGAAACTTTCATACCTGAGAATAAACTGGCCTAAAATAACATTTTAAAGTGAAGTAAATATTAAGTGTGAGGTTATTTATCTAACCGATTTTACAGCAAACAAAAAGGCCATTTCCTTATCGAAAATGGCCCTACATATTTTATAACCGGGGTTATTTGATTGCTACCGGAACAGAAATTTTATCCCAGTCTAAAGAAAAACCTGTTTTGTTAATTTTATAAACCAAACGCTCTTGAGTAGCTTTTAAAGCTTTTGTTTTTACATCAACACGTAAAGCGTCTTTTCCTTCTTCATATTTGTATGCGCCCCACTGTTTTGGTTCTTTATTAAAGATAGCCGTCCACGTTCCGCTTTCTCTAGGGATTAAGAAAAAACTGTATTTACCTGCAGGAAGTGCTTTTCCTTGTACCATGATGTCTTTATCAGTTTCGAAAGTAGTTGCCTCATTTGCACCAGCACGCCAAACTTTATCATAAGCTTCTAATCCACCCCAGATTTTACGGCCTTTTACAGCAGGACTGCTATAGTTAATGGTAATGGTTGCGGCTTTAATTTTGCCTGTAACCGTTGCCGCCGGACTTGGTTTGGGTTGAGCATCTTGTGCCATCGCACTTGCAGAGATCGTTATTGCGGTAAAAAGCAAAGCGATAGATTTAAACATCGTTTTCATAGTAATATTATATCTGTTTTTGTTGTTTTTGATTCTACGAATTTAATGCTTTGGGTCGATAAAATAATAATCCCAAAGTCGAAAAAATAATTACGGCTGCAGCACCAATCACATTTAACCATAAGAACGATACTACATCGAACTCATAAACGGCAATTACTACAATTTCTGATAGGATTGCGGAAATAAAAACGATTGGCCCGTTGATTTTTTTGAAGTAGAAGGCCACCAGAAAAATCCCTAAAATTGGGCCATAAAATAAGGAACCCAGCACGTTAACCGCTTCGATAAGCGATCCCATCTGCGTGGCAAACATGGCTACCGCAATGGAAAATATCCCCCAGCCCAAGGTATGCAACCTGCTGTACTTTAATTCTGTGCTGTCATCTAGTTCCTTTTTACTGAAAATTAAATGAACATCTTTTAATGAACAGGCGGCAAGTGAATTCAGTGCTGCAGAAATGGATCCCCAGCTGGCTAAGAAAATTACAGCGAACAGCAATCCAATCATCCCAACGGGTAAGGTGTTTTTTACAAAATATAAAAAGATGTAGTTGTATCAGTTTTCTCGGCATTAAAGTTTGATTTATTGATCGCTTCCTCTACCCTGCTATGCAGATCTTTAACATCTTTTTGGGTTTCCTTAAAACTGGCGATAGAACTTTCCAAACCTGCGGCATGAGTTTCTTTTTGTGCAAGAATGGCTTTCGATTGGGCATTGAATTTCTCCTCGAGCAGCTTATGCTCTCCCTCAAAAACTGCTGCTTGCTGGGGCTGTGTTTCTTTTAAATATTGATAAGAACGTTCATTAAAATAAATAGGCGCAGGTTTTAAAGAGAAGAAAGCAAAAAGCAGCGCACCAATGAGCAGAATGGCAAACTGCATGGGAATTTTTACCAGGCCATTTAACAACAAACCCATTTTTGCACTGGTATTATCTTTGGCAGTAATGTAACGCCCTACCTGACTTTGGTCGGTTCCAAAGTAAGAGAGCGCCAGGAAAAACCCTCCAATTAGTCCGCTCCAGATATTGTATTTATCTTTCCAGTCAAACTCAGTTGTAATCACATTTAGCTTTCCTGATTTCCCTGCCAGGTAAAGTGCATCGGTAAAGCCTACACCATTGGGCATATTTTGCACCAACAAATATCCGGCAAATGCCATTGTTCCCAAGATGATGAGAAACTGAAGTTTTTGGGTATGTGCTATGGCCTTCGCACCGCCAACATAGGTATAAATCAATAAGATTCCGCCAGTTAAAACATTGGTTAAATAGATGTTCCAGTTTAAAACACTAGATAAAATAATACTCGGTGCATAAATGCTAATTCCTGTTGATAATCCTCGGGAAAAGAGAAATAACAAGGAAGTTAATACCCTGGTTTTTTATCAAATCGTTGCTCTAAGTATTCATAAGCCGTGTACACATTCAACCGCTGAAAGATGGGAATGAAAGTGATACAAATTACAATCATCGCCAATGGCAAGCCGAAATAGTACTGAACGAAGCGCATGCCATCGGTATAAGCCTGCCCAGGTGCAGACAGAAATGTAATTGCACTTGCCTGCGTAGCCATAATACCCAAAAGCACAATGTACCAGGGCATTTGATTATCGGCTTTGAGATAGGATTCATTGCTTTTCTGACCTCGCCCTATAAAAACGCCATAGGCCACCACAGCAAGGAGGGTAAAAATGAGTACGAACCAATCGATATTACTCATGCCCAGATTTTAGTAAAGAGATAATAAAAAACAATCTGGAAAATTAATGCCAAAGCAAGTAAAATATACCAGGTGTTCCAATTCTTAAGCTGGTTTCTCATCTACTTCCCTGCTGATATGAAATTAAAAAATAGCCTTGCTGCGCCCACATTTCCTGCAGGCAGCTGCCTGAAAAATGCTAAAGGTGTGTAGATGAAATTACCCTTGCCGTATTTTGCAAATAATGTTGAACCTTTAGAAGACTCTTCACCGGTGTCATTCATTTCAAAAAGTGTCTCATATTTTTCGTCCCACTGATCGGGAAAGTAAGCGCCACGTTCCTGAACCCATCCATTGAAATCGTCAGTTGTAATTTTGTTAGGATAGTTTAGCAATTTATGATTTGGAATAAGAATTTTAACGGCTGCATTTTCTTCGGTTACCCTTTTTCCACTGATGCGCATTGGGTAAACGCCAAAATCTTGTAACGCCATATCTTGCGTGGTATTATATTGCATTACCATTGTTCCTCCATTTTCTACATAGCTTCTCAATGCAGTTTGCCAGTTTTTGATTCGTTTCTCGGTATTGATTACTCGAACACCTGTTACTACCGCATCGTAAGTGGCTAACTTCGCCGGGTTTAAAATATCCGCTTCGGTTAGTACATCTACTTGTAAACCTGCCTGTTTTAATACTTCAGGAATAAGATCTCCGGCACCTTGAATGTAACCTACTTTTTTCGCCAGTACTTTTACATCGCCCTTTAATAACCAGGCGGTGGCAGGAATAAAATATTGTAGTGACGGCAAATGTGGATACTGGATTAACACCTGCCCTTTGATAAAATCGTTATTCTCGGAAGAAAAAACACCTCCAATTTATTCTGATTGGTTTTGATCTTGCTCAATTCATTGGCCGGAATAATGAAGTCTTTGATCGTAATTGTATTTTCCTGGAGGTTGATGCCGGTAAAGTTCGCGATGATGGCACTGCCGATTTTAAAAGTAACCTTACCATAATTGATATATTTATTGGCTTTGAGTCGCAGGGTGATTTTTAAATCTTCTTTATCTTTTGCGAAATAAACAGGTTCAGCAAAACTCAAATCCATAGCTGGCACAATACGTAATTGTTCCACCACATCACCCTTTACCGGATCTAATTTTTTAAAAGAAAGGGGTAATTTTATATTGAATTTTTCAGTTCCTATTTTTAAGGAAAGCGAAACATTTAGGGCCGATTCGGTTTCGGCAAAACCAATTAAGGTATCATTGGCAACACTAAAAGTGGCTGCGTTCTTCGCCGGTTTCTCCAGCCAATAGGGTTCGGTTAAGGTTGCATTTGCAGGTATCTGGATTTTACGTTCAATGGTCATCAATGAATCTCCGGCTATCCTTCTATTTAGGTTGTCAGTTTGATTAATCCAGTTAATTTGTTCAAGCACTACCGGTGTGGATGATCGGGAAATTAAGTTCAAGCGAAAATTATAGCTATTTCCTGCTATGGCTTCTGCCTGATTAGTGACGACCTCTCCCATAAAACCGGTGCAACTTAAAATGATACGGTCAATCGCGGCCAGCTTATCTTTTTTCAGGTTTTTATCCTGAATCTCGGCGATTCTTTTCCTCAACATCAGCAGTCCGTGTAAACTTTTATCCGGATGGTTATAATCGAAAGACAATAAAATAATATCGATCAGCTCATCAATGTTATCTATGCCTTTTTCAGACCAGTTGATTGGAATTTTATCAAAAAGAGATTCTTTGGCTGGCCCCCCTAACACAGGGGAAAAATATTCAGTCCGTACTCCTGCCACAGATTGTGTTCCGGCACCTTGACTTTTGTGCAAACTTCTGCTCAAACCCGCCAGTTCACCATAACCCATGCCCAGTTGCGCATCGTATTGGCCTACCGTAACCTTTAACTGATTTTCAGCAGTGGTATTGGTAGATCCGAAACGGAAAGTGTTCCAAACCAATCTTTTCGGTTGCCAAACCTCCACATATTTCAACTGGTTAGGAAACATATTTTTATCGGCCGCAGCTGCAAATGCCTTTTCAGCCACTACTGCTGATGCCGCGTGTTGCCCATGCCCTGCCGCAGCAGTTGGCGGAAAACGACAAATGATCACATCGGGACGGAATTTTCTAATTACCCAAACCACATCAGCTGTAATGCTGTCGGCATCCCATTGTTTAAAGGTATCATTCGTATTTTTCGAAAAACCGAAATCAATAGCCCTGGTAAAAAATTGTTGTGCACCATCTAATTTTCGGGCTTCTAAAAGTTCATGTGTACGAATTAAACCTAAAGCCGCACCTTGTTCGGTACCTAATAAATTTTGTCCACCATCGCCCCTGGTTAATGATAGATAACCCGTTTCTACATTTTGCTCGTTAATCAACCAGGATAATAGGCCCGTATTTTCATCATCGGGATGTGCTGCCAGATAAAGTACTTTCGGAATATGTTTCAATGTTTTTAATTCGCGATAAATCTCAGCAGATTTTGCAGGGCGAATTTGTTGAGCTGAACTAAAAAACACAATAAAACCAAGGATGATTACCAGGAATACGCTTTTGAACATAGAATTTGCTTTGTGCAACAAATATGCTCAAAATGGTTTTATTTCACGCAGTTGGAATCGAAAAAGGTACAAACAAAGAATAATTAATCCTTAATATTGCATCATAAATTATACCTATGAACGGGATAGTCCTCATCATTGATGATGAAAAAAAAATATGCAGTTTACTTTCGAGGATTATTGAACTAGAAGGCTTTAAAACCCTGCAGGCGAATACTGGCAAAGAGGGATTAAAACTTCTGAAAAACAATGATATTAGCATTGTGATCAGTGACGTGAAATTGCCTGATGTGAACGGGGTGGCTATGGTGAAAGATATCAAATTGCTTAAACCATTTGTTGAAATTATCAATCTGACAGCATACGGAACCATTTCAGACGGTGTTTTAGCCATTAAAAACGGTGCCTTTGATTATTTGGTTAAAGGCGATGATAACGACAAGATCATTCCGCTGCTTTATAAGGCGATGGATAAAGCAAACCTGCAACAGCGGATTTTTGAGCTTGAAAAAAGCACCTCAACAAAGCATAGCTTTGCAAGCATTATTGGTCAGTCAAAAACTTTGAAAGTAGCGATTGATCTGGCGAAAAGAGTAAGCAAAACCGATACAACCGTACTATTACTCGGTGAAACCGGAACCGGCAAGGAGGTTTTTGCACAGTCAATCCACTACGAAAGCCCAAGATCGGCAAAACCATTTGTTGCACTAAACTGTAGTGGCTTTTCACCAGATTTATTGGAGAGTGAACTTTTTGGTTATAAAGCCGGAGCATTTACTGGAGCAAATAAAGATAAAAAAGGATTGCTTGAGGAGGCCAATGGTGGCACTTTATTTTTGGATGAAATTGGGGAAATGAACCTCGATTTGCAGGCCAAACTGCTTCGGGTGCTCGAAAATCAGAGTTTTATCAAAGTGGGTGATACCAATACTCAACAAGTAGATGTTCGTATCCTTGCAGCAACGAATAAAGATCTAAAAGCAGATGCGGCATCGGGAAAATTTCGTTCTGATTTGTATTATCGTTTATCCGTTTTCACAATCGTTCTTCCGCCTTTGCGGGAAAGAAAGGTGGATATTCCTGCTTTGGCGCAACATTATTTAACACAGTTCGCCGTTAAAGCCAATCGCCCCGAACTTAAGTTAGATGATAAAATTCTCAATGTCTTTGAAAAATACAACTGGAAAGGTAACATCCGGGAACTCAAAAATGTAATCGAGCGACTTGTTATTCTCTCAGACGGGGATAGCCTCAATTTATCTGCATTACCACAAGAGTTTTTCGAATTCGCTCCTTTGGAAAATGATTTTAACCTCCAACAGGTAGAAAAACAACATATTCAAAAAGTGCTTATTCACACCAAAGGAAATAAGACTGAAACCTCAAGGTTGTTAGGTATTGGCTTAACTACATTGTACAGAAAAATTGAAGAGTATGGCATAGCGGAATTCAAATAAGCCAATTAGATAAGTATCCCAAAACGATAAAAACCTTTCCAAAACGGAAGGGTTTTTTTATGTCCAAAATTTTGATTCAATAACAAAAGCAAATCAAACACCTGTAAAACAGTATTTTACAAAAACCACATTTTCATCGGCACAAGAGTTGGCAATAGGCATTTCATAAATCAATAAGTTATGACAATTATCCTGTTTCTAATTCTAATTCTGCTCTGCTGGGCAACTTACCTTTCTATCGATTGGTTTGAAAAAATCTAAAGAAAATGTTAGCACTATTCATCATCTCAATCGCCGTATTTATCTATATGATTTATGTGTTGATTAACCCAGAAAAATTTTAAACGCGGTTGTCATGTTAAGCCTTTCGAAACATTAAGCACAACGACAATCATCTGTAAAAAACGAAAAAAATGAACACTGAATTAACTGGCATCATCGCCACATTCCTGCTCACCTTAATCATTGCCATCCCTTTGGGTAAGTATTTGGCGAAGGTTTTTGCAGGAGAAAAAGTTTGGACAGACTTTTTAAAGCCACTCGAAAACGGAATTTATAAACTTTCAGGCATCAACATTAAAGAACAAATGAACTGGAAACAACAACTCAAAGCTTTGCTCACCATCAATATGGTATGGCTGATATACGGCTTTTTTGTGTTGATATTTCAGGATAAACTGCCTTTCAATCCTGATGGAAACCCAGGGATGACATCTGATTTGGCTTTCAATACCATCATCAGTTTTGTGGCCAATTGTAACCTGCAACACTATTCGGGCGAAAGTGGTGTAAGTTATTTAACACAACAATTTGTGTTGATGTTCTTGCAATTTGTAAGTGCCGCCACTGGTATCGCGGCAGCCGTAATATTATTCAAGGCCTTTAGAGATAAAACCACTACACAACTGGGCAACTTCTGGGAGTTTTTCGTGAGAGCGATTACACGTTTATTATTGCCATTATCAATTGTTGTGGCTTTAGTTTTAACTTTTAATGGCACACCTGCAAGCTACGAGGCGAAAGACCAATTTATCTCTCTGCAAGGCGATACCGTAAATGTATCACGAGGCCCCGCAGCGCAGATGATTGCCATCAAACACTTGGGTACGAATGGTGGTGGGTATTTTGGTGCAAATTCTGCCCATCCATTCGAAAACCCGAGTTACTTAACCAACATGGTTGAAATTATTGCCCAAACCATTATTCCAATGGCGATGATTATCGCTTTTGGGTATTTCATCCGCAGGAGAAAACTGGCCTGGACAATCTTCGGAGTCATGACAATCGGTTTATTTATGCTGATGATTCCGACTTTAACTTCTGAATTGAGCGGAAATCCTGCATTAGCTAAGATGGGCATATCGCAAACTACTGGCGCAATGGAAGGTAAAGAAGTTCGACTCGGACCCGCTGCCACGGCCTATTGGAGCACATTAACTACAGTGATTTCTACAGGTTCGGTAAACGGGATGCACGATAGCACCATGCCATTAACGGGCTTATGGCAACTGTTAGCCATGATGATAAATGCGATTTACGGCGGTTGTGGGGTTGGTTTATTAAACTATTTCATCTACCTGATTATTGCTGTATTTATTTCAGGCTTAATGGTGGGCAGAACGCCTGAGTTTTTAGGTCATAAAGTTGAAGCCAGGGAAATTAAAATTGCTGCCATCATCACTTTATTAAGCCCGTTTTTAATTTTAGCGGGAACAGCAATTGCAAGTTTTGCATTCACTAATCATGCTGATGCGGCTTGGGCTGTTCAGCCGAAAAACTGGTTAAACAACCCTGGTTTCCATGGTTTTTCTGAAATGCTTTACGAGGTAACTTCTTCAAACGCCAACAACGGTTCCGGCTTCGAAGGTCTGGGCGATAACAACGTTTTTTGGAACGTGCTTACAGGGGTGATTATTTTCTTAGGTCGGTTTTTACCGATTATTGGGCCAGTTGCCATTGCAGGTTTATTGGGGGCTAAAAAATTCATTCCAGAATCTGCAGGAACTTTAAAAACAGACACTAAAACCTTTGCGCTGATGACTTTTGCGGTGATTTTAGTACTGAATGCACTTTCATACTTCCCAGCATTAGCCTTAGGGCCATTGGCAGAATACTTTTCTCAATTGAGGTAAACGTGAGATGGAAGATGGATAAGGGAATAGCCTAAACATCATACAGCTCTAGAGGTAAAAAGGAATATGGGAGATGGATAAGGTAATACCATTCATCATACCAATTCAAAGTTTAAATAATAATGGAAAATGAATATTGGCATTGTCCAAACACATCATCCATCTTACATCAAACATCATACATATTTAAAAATGAAACCCAATAATAAATTATTCGAACCTGCTTTGGTGCAAACTGCATTGAAACAATCTTTCATCAAACTCGACCCTCGGGTAATGGTTCGCAACCCCGTAATGTTTACCGTTGAAATTGGCACTCTGGTAATGGCTTACGTGACTATTTACTCTTTCAGCAACAGCGAACAAGGCTCTCCGCTTTATAACTTTTTTATATTTTTAGTGCTTTTCTTAACGGTTTTGTTTGCCAATTTTGCTGAAGCGATTGCGGAGGCAAGAGGTAAAGCACAAGCCGATAGTTTACGGAAAACGAGGGAAGAGACGCCTGCCAAAGTCCTTTTAGATAAAGGTACAATCGAAATCCGCTCCTCGAATCAACTGAAACAAGGTGACATTTTTGTTTGTGAAGCTGGCGATACTATTCCAACCGACGGAGAAATTGTTGAAGGTATTGCAACCATTGATGAATCTGCAATCACAGGAGAATCTGCTCCGGTTATTCGCGAATCTGGTGGCGATAAATCTTCTGTAACTGGTGGAACAAAAGTTTTATCTGATGAAATAAAAGTTAGGGTAAGCACCGCTCCCGGTGAAAGCTTTTTAGATAAAATGATTGCATTGGTTGAAGGGGCATCCCGCCAGAAAACACCTAACGAAATCGCTTTAACCATTCTATTGGCCAGCTTTACTTTAGTGTTTATTATCGTTTGCGTTACTTTAAAACCTTTCGCTGATTATGCCAACACGCCCATTACCATTGCGGCTTTAATTTCACTGTTCGTTTGTTTAATCCCAACAACTATCGGCGGTTTATTATCGGCTATTGGTATTGCCGGAATGGACAGGGCTTTAAGGGCCAACGTAATTACCAAATCGGGCAAAGCGGTAGAAACTGCAGGCGATATTGATGTTTTGCTTTTGGATAAAACCGGAACAATCACCATTGGCAATCGAAAAGCAACTAACTTCTATCCTACCGCGGGGGTGTTAATTAAAGATTTTACGGATGCTTGCGTATTGAGTTCTTTAGCTGATGAAACTCCAGAGGGAAAATCGATTATCGAATTAGCTGCTGAACAAGGTTTCACAAATACAGAAACGCCATCAGGTTCAACTTTCATCAAATTTACAGCCGAAACCCGTTCAAGCGGTTTAGATACTGCAGACGGAAGACGTATTAGAAAAGGTGCTTTCGATTCCATCAGAAATATTGTAGAAAAAGCTGGTAATATTTTTCCATCAGATATCCGCGACCATGTGAATTCTATCGCAACCAATGGCGGAACACCTCTGGTTGTATCAGAAAATGAAAAAGCTTTGGGCGTGATTGAGTTGCAAGATATCATTAAACCAGGCATTAGCGAGCGTTTCGAACGCTTAAGAAAAATGGGCGTTAAAACGGTAATGGTCACTGGAGATAATCCTTTAACTGCTAAATATATTGCCGAAAAAGCAGGTGTGGATGATTTTATCGCGGAAGCAAAACCTGAGGATAAAATGAATTACATTAAAGATGAACAGACTTTGGGAAAACTGGTTGCCATGATGGGGGATGGCACAAATGATGCTCCGGCGCTTGCCCAGGCCGATGTGGGTGTGGCCATGAACAGCGGAACACAGGCGGCTAAAGAGGCTGGAAACATGGTTGATTTAGATAACGACCCAACTAAATTAATCGAAATTGTAGAAATCGGGAAGCAGCTTTTAATTACCCGAGGAACGCTGACGACTTTCTCTATTGCGAATGATGTAGCCAAATATTTTGCAATTGTTCCGGCATTGTTTATTGCTTCCATCCCAGCCTTACAAAGTTTAAATATTATGGGCCTGCATACGCCAGAAAGTGCAATTATGTCAGCGGTTATTTTTAATGCGATTATCATTCCGATTTTGATTCCGCTAGCCTTAAAAGGCGTGGCTTACAAACCGATTGGCGCAACTGCTTTACTTCGCAGAAACTTATTTATTTACGGCATCGGAGGTGTTGTTGCTCCATTTATCGGCATCAAATTAATTGATTTAGTAGTGGGGTTGTTTGTTTAATCGAAACATAAATTAAGATTGTTCGACAAGCGCAGCATGACAAATCAAATCTCTTTAATTATTAAAAAAATCTGTGTAATCATTTAATATCATGAAAAAATACATCATACAATCGATACGCTTAACCTTAGTTTTAATCGTATTGTTATGCATCATCTACCCCATCAGCATTGCCTTAGCCGGAAAACTTTCCAGCGGAAAAGGTGATGGCGAAAAAATCGCTAAAAATGGAAAAACAATTGGTTATGCCTTGTTAGGTCAATCATTTACCAAACCTGAATATTTCTGGGGAAGACCATCGGCAGTTGCATACAATGCGGCTGGTTCTGCTGGCTCGAACAAGGGCCCATCTAATCCAGATTATTTGAAAGAAGTTCAGTTTAGAATTGATACACTTTTGAAATATAATCCAGGATTAAAAAAATCAGATATTCCTGCTGATATGGTTACGGCTTCAGGTAGTGGTTTAGACCCGAATATTTCTGAACAAGGTGCAGCCA
This sequence comes from Pedobacter agri PB92, assembly GCF_000258495.1. Taxonomy (GTDB): domain Bacteria; phylum Bacteroidota; class Bacteroidia; order Sphingobacteriales; family Sphingobacteriaceae; genus Pedobacter; species Pedobacter agri. The sequence continues at coordinate 14,752 of NZ_AJLG01000021.1, read as the reverse complement.
TCCAAATTGCCAGAGTGGCAAAGGCACGTAAAATTAATGAGGAGAAAGTTAAGGAACTGGTAGCTATGAATACGTTAAAACCATTACTAGGCTTGTTCGGGCCATCCTCGGTAAATGTATTGAAACTGAATGTAGCACTGGATAATCTGTAACTCGACAAACCGTCATTGCGATGCACGGAGCAATCCTAGGATATCGATTTGCGCTTAAAGATTGCTTCGTACCTCGTAACGACGACCGCCCTAGACAAATCGTTAATCAAGATTCTTCGTACCACAGAATGACAAATATTAATAACAAAATGAAAAAACTAAATCACCATTATCACAACAATAACAGCGAGCCTAACAGCATTTGCACAAGATGAGTCCAAAGTAAAATTCTCTGGATATTTAGAAACTTATTACGGCTACGATTTTAATAAACCTACTGACCATAATCGGCCAGGTTTTATTTATTCTCACAACCGTGCGAACGAGATAAATTTGAATTTAGGGTTTATTAAGGCAGCCTACGAAAGCGGTCCAATCCGTGCGAATTTAGCGGTAATGGCCGGAACTTATGCCAATGCAAACTTAGCCGCCGAGCCTGGCGTTTTAAAGAATATTTTCGAAGCAAATGCAGGAGTTAAACTTTCCAAATCAGAAAACCTATGGATAGATGCCGGAATTTTTGCTTCACACATTGGTTTCGAGGGGGCAATTTCTAAAGATTGCTGGGTATTGACCCGTAACATTGCATCCGAAAACACGCCATACTATGAATCTGGAACAAAAATTACTTACGGCACAAAAGATGGAAAAATAACTGCGACCCTGCTCTACCTCAACGGATGGCAAAGAATTACCCGCATTGATGGCAATAATAAACCCGCTGGCGGTTTACAATTAACGTGGAAACCGACAGATAAAATCACGGTAAATTACAGCAATTATTTAGGAACCGAAGGAGCAGATTCTGTACGAGTGAACCGATTGTACCACAACATTTATGGCGTTGTTCAATTGACAGATGAATTTGGCCTAACCCTGGGTTTCGATTATGGAACGCAGCAAAAAGCAAAAGGCAGTAGCGAGAAAAATGAAATTTTATCGCCTGTGGCTATTGCACAATATAAGTTTGCTCCAAAATGGGCCATTGCTGGTCGATTCGAATACTATGAAGATAAAAATGGTGTTTTTATTTCAACAGGAACGCCAAATGGTTTTAAAACAAAAGGTTACTCTTTTAATGTAGATTATTCGCCGATTGCGAACGCAGTGATTCGTTTAGAAGGAAAAACATACGATAGCAAGGATAAAATTTTTAATCGCGAAGCAAGTTTAGTTAATGCGAATACCACATTGACCGCAAGTATAGCGGTGGCGTTTTAAAGATTATAAGATGATAGAGATTACAACACCTGATATTGCATCCAGCAGGGCCAGTGCAGAAATCTACGTTTCACTTTAAACCGGCCTAACAAATTTTTGGGGATGTACTGTCAAAGCCAAACCACCAACTTTAAAACAAAAATTTTCAGCCGGCAATTTTGTTTCTTTTGTTGTCAAAAGAAAAAAGCCTGTCTGGCTAAGACAAATAAACACCATGCAAAGCAAAGACGATTCCGTTAAACACTTCCTCAATCTCATCAAAAAATCGAGACGAGGAAAACTCAAAATCTACATTGGGATGAGCGCTGGCGTGGGCAAAACCTATCGGATGCTGCAGGAAGCGCATGCACTTTTGCGCAACGGAATCGATATTTGCATTGGTTATGTAGAAACCCACAAAAGAGCAGAAACTGAAGCCTTGGTCGCTGGTTTACCCATACTTCCACGAAAAAATATTTTTTACCGGGGTAAGGAAATCGATGAGATGGATTTGCAGGGCATATTAAATCGCCACCCCGAAATTGTTGTGGTTGATGAACTGGCACATACCAATGCTGAAGGCAGTAAAAATGATAAGCGTTGGCAGGATGTTTTTGATATATTGGAGGCTGGAATTAATGTTATATCGGCTGTAAATATTCAACATTTAGAGAGCATAAATGAAGAAATTGAACATATTACCGGCATTAAAGTAACCGAGCGGATTCCGGATAAAATTCTCGAAGTTGTGGATGAAATTGTGAACATCGATTTAACAGCCGATGAATTGGTGACCAGATTGAAAGAGGGAAAAATATACGATAAAAGTAAAATCGGAAAGGCTTTACAGCATTTTTTTCAGGCTGATAAAATTTTGCAATTGCGGGAATTGGCTTTGAAAGAAGTAGTGCATCAGGTGGAAAGGAAAATACAAACTGAAATCCCAAAATCCATAAAACTTCGCCCCGAGCGATTTCTTGCCTGTATTTCTTCCAATGCGGAAACAGCTGGCGTAGTTATTCGCAAAACCGCCAGGCTCGCTTCCTATTACCACTCACCCTGGATTGTTCTGTATGTTCAAAGTGATGGGGAAAGTTTGGATAAAATCAAGCTTGATAAACAAAGACATTTGATTAATCATTTTAAACTGGCGACAGAATTAGGTGCAGAGTTGATTAAAGTTAAAAGCAACCAGATTACCCAAACCATTATTAAAATGGCAACAGAAAAAGAAATTACTACCATTTGCATTGGCAAGCCCCATTTAACTATTTTTCAAGTCATTATGCGAACGGCAATTTTTAATCAACTGTTACGTAATTTAGCCACAAAAGAAATTGATTTGGTTATACTATCGTAATCTTAACATGTCATTCTGAGCTTGTCGAAGAACATTTCGACAAGCTCAATGTGACAACTATTCTAACACAACATCATCATGAAAATCAAAACCAAACTTCGCCTCGGATTCGGATTTCTATTCATCATCGTTTTATCCTTTGGATTGATTGCCCTATTCTTTTTAAACGAGCTTTCAGATAAATCAAAAGTCATCCTCAAAGACAATTACAAATCGCTGAGATATGTTGCAGCTATGCGAAATGTTGTTGATGAGAGTGCTTTCCCATTATCTGCGGAAAAGGCCAAAATATTTGAACAAAATCTAAAAAACGAAGGACAAAATATCACTGAAACCGGAGAAAAATTAGCGTTTCAAAAATTAGCGGTGGCGTATGAAACTTTGACTAATGCTTCAACAAACAGCATTAATGAAAATAGCCTAAAAAGCTTACGTTCAGCTCTTCAAAATATAGAAGAGGTAAATATGAAAGCCATTTACGACAAAAATGAAATGGCAAATACTGCATCATCCCGAGCAAATTTGTATATCTCTATTGCGGCGATGGTTGCATTTCTCATTTTGTTTACATTCATCGTGAACTTTCCGGGCTTTGTCGCTAATCCACTAGCGGAATTTAGCGCTGCAATAAAGCAAATTGGCAGAAAAAACTATAAGCAGCGCCTTCATTTTAATAACCATGATGAATTTACTGAACTTGCAGATTCGTTCAATGGCATGGTTGTTAAATTAAATGAATGGGAGAATAGTAATCTGTCAAAAATCAAATCAGAGAAATCGCGTATCGAAGCCATTATTGCACAAATGCAAGATGCCATTATCGGTTTAAATGAAAAGGGAGAAATTCTATTTTTGAATCATTTAGCAGCAAAGCTGATGAATCTTGATGAAGACAAAATCATCGGCCAAAACGCAACAGAACTCATCAAGAAAAATGAATTATTAAAAAGAATTATCAAGCCTGAAACAGCGGAAAAAACTTTAAAAATTTATGCTGATGAAAAGGAATCGTATTTCTTATTAGAAAACCGCGAAATCATTATTCCAAATTATGAAACGCCTGAGGATAAAACTTTATTCGAATCTTCTAAATCGGCTGGAAGTGTTTATGTGCTGAAAAATATTACACAGTTTAAGGAATTGGATGAAGCCAAAACAAATTTCATCGCAACCGTTTCTCATGAATTAAAAACGCCGCTCTCCTCTATAAAAATGAGTTTAAAATTATTAAACGATAGCCGGGTTGGAACAATGAATGAGGAACAAAGCCAATTATTAACACATATTAAAGAGGATAGTGACAGATTATTGAAAATCACAAGTGAACTTTTAGATTTATCGCAGGTAGAAACCGGAAATTTAAAACTTACTTTCGCTATTACCAAGCCCGAAGACATTGTGAATTACGCGGTAGATGCCGTTAAGTTCCAGGCGGAACAAAAATCAATAAAATTGGAATTAAATTGCGATCAAAATCTGCCGAAGGTTAATGCCGATATTCAGAAAACCGCCTGGGTGATGGTTAACTTTTTATCAAATGCGTTGCGATACAGTTCAGAGAAATCAAGCGTTAAAATTGATGTTTTTCAGAAAGATAAATTTATTCAGTTTTCTGTGCGGGATTTTGGAAAAGGCATTGATGAAAAATACCAGAAACGGTTGTTCGAAAGGTATTTTCAGGTGCCTACAGATGGACAAAACAAATCGGGTTCAGGCTTGGGCTTAGCCATTTCCAAAGACTTTATCGAAGCAGAAGAAGGGAAAATCTGGGTAGAAAGTGCGATTGGAGAAGGAAGTTGTTTTAGTTTTATGCTACCGATAAATCAAGCTTAAACAATATAAGGTTCCATTTCCTTATCAATACTTTTACGTAATTCCATGAGTTTAATTGCGTAGCCATGCATGGCAATTTCTTTATCTGTTTTCGGCTTGAAAGATGGAATGGGTTTGGGTTGGCCATCATCGCCAACGGCCACAAAAACTATAATACAGTGGGTATTTTTCACAAAATCAGATTTACCTACTGGTTTTGAATAGGCATCAACAGCGATGTGCATACTGGTTTTGCCGGTATAGATAATCCGGGCTTCCATTTTCACCAAATGGCCAATATGTACCGGGCGAAAAAAACGAATTCCACCCACGTAAACGGTCACACAGTAAGAATCGCTCCATTGCAGCGCACAAGCAAACGCAGCCTGATCAATCCATTTCATCATCATCCCTCCATGAACCTTTCCACCGTAATTCACATCAGATGGTTCGCTTAAAAATTGTAGTTCAATGTGATTTTTTGTCCTGGCCATTTGGGTTGTGTTTGCTTTTATTTACCGCAAAATACGCAAAGTGAAAACGCAAAGAAAGAGAAGATGGATTTTTGTGTAAAAAAATCGTCATTGCGAGGCACGAAGCAATCTTGAAACGAAAGAATTTAATAGCTAACTCCTTAGGATTGCTTCGTGCCTCGCAATGACGGGGCGCCTATAATATAGCGCAGAAAATTATAATCTGCGTGAGCCCATTGTGCCAATAAAAAAGTCGTTCCAACTGGAACGACTCATTACTTAATAAACCTTTATGTACTTTGAGGTAACTAACTTCAACACTCCGCAAAAACTTAGCGTTCTTTGCTGTTAAATCATTAAACCTATTTTGCCATGATGCTGATTGCATAACCGCCACCAGGAGCACAATTTAAAGTCAACCTGGTTTTATTAGTTACTTCCATCTTGCGGATGGTATAAGCTTTTGGATTCGTTTCGTAATGCGCATCCTTTGCATCAGCATAAATGGTTGCAATATATTTTTTACCTGGATCTAAAAAGCTGAAATCAATCTTTGATGTACGGGCCACCTCATCATTTGTTCTTCCAACAAACCAGTTGTTTTTCCCTTTTGCCTTACGGGCAAATGTAATGTAATCGCCTGGTTCTGCTTCTAAAACTTTAGTATCATCCCAGTCAACCGCCACATCTTTAATAAATTGGAAAGCGTCCAAATATTTATTGTAGGTCTCTGGTAAATCCGCAGCCATTTGCAAAGGGCTGTACATGGTGACATAAAGTGCCAACTGGCGAGCTAAAGTTGTATGGACAAATGAATTATTTTCAGGGTTATAAGCACTTACTTTAGTTTCAAAAATGCCTGGCGTGTAATCCATAGGACCACCAATTAAACGGGTAAAAGGCAGAATAGTGGTGTGATCGGCGTTATTTCCTCCGAAAGCCTCATATTCCGTTCCGCGGGCAGATTCATTACCGATTAAGTTAGGATAAGTACGAGCCAAACCTGTCGGGCGAACCGCCTCGTGGGCATTTACCATAATCTTATATTCCGCAGCTTTTTCAATGGCGTACAAATAATGATTGTTTAACCACTGACCATAATGATGCTCTCCACGGGGAATCATATTGCCTACGTAACCGCTCTTCACCGCATCGTAACCATTGGCTTTCATAAATTTGTAAGCGGTATCCAAATGTCTTTCGTAATTACGAACCGATGATGATGTTTCGTGGTGCATAATCATTTTTACGTTTTTGCTTGCCGCATAGCGATGCAATTCTTTCACATCAAAGTCTGGATATGGCGTAACGAAGTCAAAAACATAATCTTTTGTTTTCCCGAACCAATCTTCCCAACCTTCATTCCATCCTTCAACTAATACACCGTCTAAACCGTGTTTAGCCGCAAAATCAATATATTCTTTTACATGAGCGGTATTTGCAGCATGCTTCCCGTTTGGTTTAGTTTTCGAATAATCGGTTACACCTAACTGCACACTAGTTAAATCGTTATACGCCCAGGTGCTTTTTCCAGTAATCATTTCCCACCAAACACCAACATATTTGGTTGGTTTTATCCACGATACATCTTTAAATTTTGTAGGTTCGTTAAGATTGTAAGTCAGTTTAGAAGTTAGAATATCGCCTGCTTTATCACTCACAATAATTGTTCTCCAGGGTGATACGCATGAAGCTTGTAAATATCCTTTATCCCCTACTGCATCAGGCGTTAACCAAGATTCTAAAACCATGTTTTTATCATCAAGATTTAACGACATTAGAGAATAGTTAACTAAAGCTGCCTCATGGATGTTGATGTACAAACCATCTGTGCTTTTCATCATTAAAGGTGTTTGTAAACCAGTTGGAGAAAAGGTAGTCTGCGATGCGTTTGGTGTTACTGCAGTTTTCATTTTGCCTCGCACTTCTGATAGGTTCGAAGTCGTGGTGCTATATTCCTGCGTATCGTAATCACCCGGTAACCAAAACGCTTTATGATCTCCAGCTAAAGCAAATTGCGTTTTTTCTTCTTTGATGATGAAGTAATCCAGATTCTTTTGTTCTGGAAATTCATACCTGAAACCAAGGCCATCATTAAATAAACGCATGCGAATAATAATGAAACGATTGCTTTCTTTTTGTGTGAGCGTAACCGCTAATTCGTTATAGTGATTGACAATTTCCTTCACCTCGCCCCAAACCGGTTTCCAGGTTTCGTTAAAAGTACTGGTTTTGGTATCCGTAATCGTGAAACCGTTCATTAAAGATTTACCTTCTTTAAGTTCTAAACCAAGTTTGCTCGTCTTGATTACGTCTTTGCCTTTGTATTTCAACTTGTAGGTTGGAACACCACCGTCAGCTAAGGAAAAGTTAGCTACCAAATTTGCATCAGGCGATTTTAATTCTTGTCCGGAAACGTTCCCGGAAAAAAGTAAAAAGCAAATAATTGCTAGCAATAGAGAGCGGTTAATCGATTTTTTGTTTAGGTTTTTATTCACTTTATATCATTTATTTTATAATCATTTACATTCCCCGTCATTGCGAGGCTGAGAGCAATCTCAATTAAGATCTATAAAAAGATTGCTTTGTGCCTCGCAATAACGAATTCATTTAGTTGTATCGTTTTTAATCTAACAGCAAGGTCTCATCCTCATCATCTGTTAAACTTAACTGAATGCTATCGCTCCCGGCAATTCCCTCAATCGAACCACGAATATGCGTGGCGTTTAACAACACTTTTTCCAGTTGCTTTTCACGGGCTTTCCATAAGCGTTCCATGGCATCGCGTTCGCGTTGGATGGATAATTTCATGCTCATAAAACCCTCGCGAATGGCTTTCCATTGCTCAGAAAATTCGGCTCCGGTGAGGTAATCGTATAACATATGCATTTTGTCGCCTCGGTTTTCCTGCGACTTCATCGCTGTAGATAAACGCAGGATTCCATCACGCAACACATAAGCTACGGCATTCACTTCCTCAAAAGAGCAGATCCAAACACCATCTTTCTGCCCGAAACAATCCATTCCCTTTGGGTAACATTGACTCACGATTACCGCCACATCAACGCCCATGCTTCGCATGTCTTTTTTCAGTTTTTCAATCCAGTCGCCACCAAAATCTTTGGTACGCTTGCTTTCATAAATAATTTTACCGCATTCCTGCCCGAATTGGTTACGCACAACTTGTACACAATCCGCACCACGTACCCCTTTGCCTACTTCTTCAATTAAATCGAAAGGGAAGTTGCTACGCAGTAATTCTTCCAGAATAAGTTCCTGTACTTCGCCTTGAAGCTGCATACTGCCCTGTTCCGCCTTTCGCTTCATTTCTTCGGCCAGTTTCTTTTGGTCGTCGAGTTGTTTTTCAAGCTCTTTTAATCGAAGCTGGTGCTCGGTATCTTTAATGCTATTTTTTTCAGCTTCCTGTTTACGAATCTGCTCCACCAACTCGTTGCGTTGCTCTTGCATTTTACGCTGGAAAGCCAGCTCCATTTCTTCCTCTTTTAGCTTTAAACTTTGCTCTCTACGCAAAAACTCTAACTCCTTTTCGCGTGCAAGTTTTAGCTTTTCTTCATTTTCCTTTGCATTGCCTTCCAGCATTTGCAATTTGGTTTCAAAATCTGATGCAATACTTTTACGCAGATTTTCTTCCAAATCGCCTTTCAGCTTATTCTTCTCTTCAATCAGTTTAGCTTCAAAAGTTTTTTGTTGCAGCTGCTTTTCGTTCTCAAATTCAGCAAGTCTTTTCTGCAACTTTGCATCATTTTCCTTTGTAAAAGCAATCATCTTATCACGTAACTCTCGCTTGTAATCTTCGGCCATGGCTTCTTCCATCGGAAAAACATGAGCACAGTTTGGGCATTTAATTTCGGTAGCCATAAATAATTTTTAATCACAAAGTTGAAGAGGTACAAAGATATTAAAGCTTTTTAGGAAAAGGTAAACGAGTTTTGCACCATTTTTTTAAAGCACTTTCGACCGAACTTCGTTACCTGCCGTCAGAATTTTACTTACCGGGCATTTCGCCGCAATATCCTCTAATCTTTGTTTCTGTTCTTCAGTCAACTGGCCGGTACAAGTAATCTCTTCCAGGAAAATATTCTGCGCATTCTCTATACCCATGTTCACTTCCACCTCAATTTTGTCAACTGCCCAACCCTTTCTATCTACATACATCCGCAGCGTAATGGCTACACAAGATGCAAGGGAAGCCATTAACAATCCTTTTGGCGCAAAGCCCTTATTCGTTCCGCCTAAATCTGCCGGTTCATCTATCACGATATCATGTGTTCCGTTTGTTACCGCACATGCATAATGCTCTTTGTTTATTGTTGCTTTTACCATTATTATTCAATTTAAAAGTTTAAACTTACCTAAAATCAAATTATTTTTTTTGGAAAATGAAGGGTTCCATGTGCATGGCGGCTTGTAGCCCTGCTTACCATTCCAAGTCCGCACTCGTACCTCGCTTGCGGGCTTTCCATTAAAATCAGGTTTAGAAACAAGGGTTAAGCAACCTGCAAAACGCTAAAATGGAAAAAGCTTTTGCTGTTTAGCCCCGATTGAAGTGGAAATACTTTTTATTTGTAGCAACTCTGAATAAACTGTCATGCTGAGGCACGAAGCATCTGCAACCGATGAAACTGATTCTTCTTGCCTCAGCAAAGCAGAAGTTTTAAAAAGATTGAAACAAAAAGCGGGACTGATTTTTAATAGCTGCTGCGTCATTGCGCTGCCAAAAAAAATCGTTTTAGAGGTTTGATTTACAATCGAATTTAAAAATAACGAAACATTATGAAGTAGCGTTTGTTCCTTTTAAAAAACACAATATCATGAAGTACAGAAAGTTAATCGGAAAATATTTTGCCCACAAATCAAACAGCAATGCTCAAATTGCTTTAGCGTTAGTTGCAGGATTAGCAGCAGGCGCAGTAATCAGCGTTTTATTTGCCCCCGATAGCGGTGCTGGAACCAGAGGTAAAATTGCCAGTGGTGCCAAAAATCTGCGTTATGGTTTTCAGGATAAATACAACCTTTTGAAAGAAAAAGTATTTGGAGTGGAAGCGATTGAGGAAGATATTGTTGAACATGAGGTGCCTCATTTTAAACATAAGGTTACTAAAAAAACTAAGTCAGACATAAAAGAAATTCTTGAACATGCCCATGAGAATGGTCAGGTACAGGAAGGACAAGGCTAGTTTAATCTGTTAAAAGTTTATTTTCTTAGAATTTGGTTATACATTTGGTTTTAAAACTGCCTAATGTCATTCATTTTTTCAAAGCTTTTAATTTTTGCACTACAGCCCATTATTTGGATTTTTGTAACACTTGTATTTGCCTTTTTCACTAAAAACCAACAGCGTAGAAAAAACCTCTTTATCTTTGGAATAATATTATTATTTGTTTTTTCTAACCGCTTTTTGGTTGGCAAGGTTTATAATATTTATGAGGCGACATATCCGCCTAAAAAGCAATATGATATTGGCATCTTGTTAGGCGGTTTTTCAAAATCTACAAAGGGTGGTCAATTGGCGGCAAACGAACGTGGCGACAGGCTTATACAAACCATTTATTTGTACAAAACTGGCGTAATCAAGAAGATTTTAATTAGTGGCGGTTCGGGTAAATTAATTGGTTCTGAATCTATTGAAGCCGATTTAACCTCAACTTATTTGCACAACATTGGCATTCCGGATTCGGCAGTACTGATTGAGAATAGAAGCAAAAACACCATTGAGAACGCAAAATATAGTGTAGAAATAGCCAATAGAAATGGCCAAAATGCATCGGTACTGGTAATTACAAGTGCCTGGCATATCCCTCGCTCCCGAATGATTTTTAATAAGGCTTTTAACCGAGAACTTGATTATTACCCGACTGATTTTATTGGCAAGGATAGTTACGATATTTCTGACTTTTATATGCCCGATGCTGGTACCTTAAGCTACTGGCAATATATTTTAAAAGAATGGGTGGGTTTGGTTGTAGATAAGTTTCGAAGCTGATTATTGCGTGATTTAATTGCTGAATTTCTGTTGTTAAATGGTTTCCAAAAATCAAGCAAAAATTAACGCATTAAATAATGATTTAAGCTTCAATTGCTTTCCAAAGCATATCTTTTAACTCTAAAATATTTTTTTCTGCAACTGATGAAATAAATATCGATGGAATATTTGGCAACTCCTGTTTCATTTCTGCCATGAGTTCATCATCTAACATATCAGATTTTGTAATTGCCAGTACATGCGGCTTTTGCATCAATTCAGGGTTGTAGGATTCCAACTCGCTTTTTAGAATTTCATATTCTTCTTTAATGGTTCTACTTGTATCAGCAGGAACCATAAATAATAATACAGAGTTACGCTCAATATGACGTAAGAAACGGTAACCTAAACCCTTACCTTTTGACGCCCCTTCGATGATACCTGGAATATCAGCCATTACGAAAGATTTCCCGCCACGGTAACTAACGATACCTAAGTTTGGAACAATGGTAGTAAAGGGATAATCAGCAATTTCTGGTTTAGCAGCAGACACCACAGATAATAAAGTTGATTTACCCGCATTAGGGAAACCTACCAAACCTACGTCGGCCAAAACCTTTAGTTCGAGAATATTCCAAACTTCCTGACCAGGCTCACCTGGCTGCGCAAACCGAGGTGTTTGCTGAACAGAGTTTTTAAAATGGGCATTACCCAAACCGCCGCGACCACCAGCAGTTAAAATTTTGGTTTCGCCGTGTTTGGTAATTTCAAAAAGGACTTCACCAGTTTCGGCATCTTTAGCGATGGTACCAAGCGGCACTTCTAAAATTTCATCTTTACCTTGTCGCCCAAATTTGTGCGAACTTCCGCCCGCCATTCCATCTTCGGCAATAATATGTTTGCGGTATTTAAGGTGCAATAATGTCCAAATGTTGCTGTTACCAACCACCGTAATATGGCCACCACGTCCGCCATCGCCGCCATCAGGGCCACCCATTGAGGTGAGGATATCTCTATGTAAATGTGCAGAACCTGCCCCACCCTTACCAGAGCGACAACAAATTTTTACATAATCCACGAAATTCGATCCCTGTGACATATTATTAATTTTTAGTTTGGCGATTTTGAATTAAAAACCGATGGTAAATTCTTATTATATTTTACTGTACGATTTAAGATTACAAAAATCGTTAAAAAACAAACATCCGCAAAAAACAACTATTGCTTTTTCTGCGGATGTTAATTTTTAAAAAATTATTATTTAAAACTGATCAATTACGTTGCAAAGATCAGTATAAACTCTTTCTATTTCACCTATTCCATTTACTTTTTTCAACTTTCCCTGCTCCTCATAATAAGGTAATACATGAATGGTTTTTTCAAAGTATTCTGAAATACGTTTTTTTAGTTTTTCTGCGTCATCATCCGGACGGCCACTTATCTTATGTCGTTCAGCAATGCGTTTTGTTAACTCTTCCTGATCAACATCTAAAGCGATAACGCCGGCAATTTTGCTTCCCTTACGCTCTAAAAATAAATCAAGCTCTTTTGCCTGAGGAACCGTGCGTGGAAAACCATCGAATACAAATCCCTTTGCTTCAGGATTTTTATCTACCTCTTCTTCAAGCATGGCAATTGTAATTGCATCCGGAACCAACTCTCCATCAGCTAACAACTGGCTAACTTTTTTTCCTAATTCTGTTTCACCTTTAACGTGTGCTCTAAAAAGATCGCCTGTTGAAACATGTACTAACTGATATTTTTCAATCAATTTTGCAGATTGGGTGCCTTTACCCGCCCCTGGAGGGCCAAAGAGAACTAAATTAAGCATTAACGTGGTTTAGGTTGTCTTTAAAACTAAGAGCCTTATTGTTGCGACTCATTTAAATTGAAAAAATAACACAAAGTGTTGCCTTTCAAGGCTGCAAATATATAATTATTAATTTAGATGAGTTTTATAAATGGCAATTTATTTAAAAAACTAACTTGTTTAAAACCAAACAAATTGTTTTAAGAAGAATGTTAGGCATTAAGCCACACCCACCTAACATCCTCATCTAAAAACCTCATTAATCCGAACAAAAAATTATAACAGAACTATTTCCATTGAAATTTTTATCGCAAATCTTGACAATATGTTAGTGGTAAATAAAAAAATCGTGGATTTATTATGGTTTTAGTTCGACATTTTCCGATTAAGGTATTAAATGACTCCGACGGAGCGTATCGAATAATTTATAAAATGCATCTTCAGTATCCTGAAATACTAAAAATCCCTTTTTTCTACTTTTTGACATGTCAGTCATCACTTCAATCGGCCTGCCAAGATCAAGATCGGTATGCCATGCAGAGGCAAGTCGACTTAAATTAGTTTCTTTCAGCTCGTGTTCTACCGCGATTTTTTTCCAAACTTCCGCATCATCTTTCATCTCTTGTTCAAGTGGGAAGATGGTACCCTCAAAACCCAATGATTCAATTTGAAAGTATGCTGCCAATCTTTTCCATAGCCGGCTCCAGCGGAACACATCGCCATTTACTACATTGAAAGCTTCGTTTTTTGCTGCATCGGTTGTTGATGCCCAGATAAGGTGTTCGGCCAACACACCTGCATCAGTAACATCTGACAAGCCATTCCATTGCGCCGCTGAGCCGGGCCACCTGAACTTGCGCCCTGTTGCCTTACAAATTGAAGCATAAACAGCTAAGGTAGTACCCAGATTCATGGCATTTCCAACTGCCTGACCAATGACCGTATGCGGCCGGTGAATACTCCAGGTGAAACCATCGCGAGCTGCCGCAGCGTAAACCTCATCTTCCTGAGCATAATAAAAATTCTCTATATCGAGTCTGGGATGCTCTTCTCTTAAAGGCGTTTCAGGTAAAAACCCATCTTGGGCATAAGCCTCAAACGGACCTAAATAATGTTTTAAACCTGTTACCAGGGCCACATGCACTACAGATTGATGTACAGACAATGCATCAAGTAAATTGCGAACCATTAAACTATTTACCCGAATATTTTCAGCCTCGGTATCATTCCGCATCCAGGTAGTAATGTAAACATGGGTGGGTTTTATTTCCGCTAAACTTAATTTCAGGCCATCAAGATCTAGCAAATCTGCCGCTACAGGTTTTAAGTTATTGATTTCAAGATTTGGATTCCTGGCCAAACCGTATGTATTCCAACCATCGGCAATCAGCTTAATTGCTAAGTTGCTTCCGGTAATGCCACTCGCACCAACTACTAATGCTATTTTATCCATTTTATTAATTTTAAAGTGATGTTCAAAATTACCTCAACAATTACAGCTGGCACTTGATTTGCGTCAATAAATATGCTTGATCTAAATCAAGCGCCAATCTTGTGTTGCGAAAACTTTATCTTTGCTTCAAAAAGTTCAGGCATGATCAACACCCTTTTCAGTCACATTGAAGAAAAAGTTTTGCTTAGTGATAAGGATAGAGAATTGATCGAGGGTTTCTTTTCGTTCAGAAAATTAAGAAAAAGACAATACCTGTTACAAGAGGGAGAAGTTTGCAAAAACCTCGTTTTTGTTGCCAAAGGCTTACTCCGCACCTACAATATCGATGAAAAGGGCAACGAACATATGAGCATTTTTGGCTGGGAAGGATGGTGGCTTTCAGATTTCAATAGCTTTCTCTCTGGCGAACCCGCTGTTTTTAATATCGATGCGATTGAAGATTCAGAATTATTGTTGCTTTCCAAAAGCAATTATGAAGCCTTAACTCTGGCAGTACCCACCATGGATC
>NZ_AJLG01000020.1 GCF_000258495.1 Pedobacter agri PB92 | reverse complement strand
GCGCAAGATGGATATTTCTGAGGATTTATATTTTGATGTGATCCGTCAGAAAACAGCTTCGTTAATTGCCTCTTGTTGTGCTGCAGGTGCGGCATCGGCCGGGGCCAGTGATGAAACGATTGAGCAGATGCGCTTGTTTGGTGAGAAAGTGGGTATCGCCTTTCAAATTAAGGATGATACTTTTGATTTCGGAACAGACGATGTGGGTAAGCCCATAGGTATCGATATTAAAGAAAAGAAAGTAACCTTGCCTTTAATTTATGCGCTAAATAAAGCAGAAAAATCTGAACGGAAAAAGATCATCAATCTGGTTAAAAATCATCAGGATGATCCGGTTAAGATTCAGCAAATTATTGACTTTGTAAATGCACAACAAGGTGTTTATTATGCCAACCAGAAAATGCTGGAATACCAGAATGCCGCGTTCGATATTTTGCATCAATTTGATGCCGGAGAGGCGAGGACCGGTCTTGAACAATTAGTACTTTATACTACCGAACGTAAAAAATAATGAGCAGCGAATTACTCTTCAGTTTAGGTTTCCTTTTATTTATTGTACTTATTTTGGCCTTAGATTTAGGTCTTTTTAGTAAAAAAGAACATGTAATTAGCTTAAAGCAAGCTGGCATCATGAGTGTAATTATGATCGGACTTGCGCTCGGTTTTTACTTCCTATTACTTACCGAAGGCCACCAGCTGCATGGCATAAGAGATTTTGCACACTTGCAGGAAATTGTAACCAATCATCAGCATCACATTAAACTTATTCCTGATGATTTCGAAGCAAGTTTAGCAGTGTACCGACAGAATTTAGGTTTAGAATTTTTAACTGGTTACGTTATTGAATATGCACTTTCGGTAGATAATATCTTTGTTATTGTACTCATTTTCTCTGCCTTTGCCGTTGAGGAGAAATACTACCATCGTGTACTGTTCTGGGGTATTTTGGGTGCCATTATCATGCGTTTCATTTTTATTTTTGTGGGTGCGGCTTTAATTGCAAAATTTGCATGGATCCTTTACATCTTCGGTGCTTTCCTGGTTTTTACAGGAATAAAAATGTTTTTTAGTAAAGATGAAGAAAAAATCGATCCTGAAAATCATCCGGTAGTGAAGTGGGCGTCGAAAATATTTTCGATTCACCCAAAGTATGAAGGCAAAAATTTCTTCGTAACCATTAACCATAAAAGGTATGTTACACCGTTATTCCTGGTTTTATTGATTGTAGAATTCACCGATTTGCTTTTCGCAGTCGATTCCATTCCTGCCATTTTCGCGGTCACGAAAGATCCGTACATTGTGTTTTTCTCCAATATTTTTGCCATCATGGGTTTACGTTCCATGTTCTTTTTGCTGGTAAATATTATTCATAAATTCCATTATTTGAAAACAGGCCTGGCTATTTTGTTGGCGTTTATCGGCGTGAAAATGTTAGGACATACTTACCTCGAAAAAATTGGTTTTACCACTGAACATTCGCTAATTGTGATCTTAAGTATTTTGGTAATTAGTATTGTCGCATCGCTTGTTTTCCCGAAAAAAGTGGCGCATCAATAAAGGATTTTAACCACTTAAGACATATAAGAACATCTTAGCTTGTGTTTTTTTGTTAATTCTTTTTATGACTTAGAAAGCAAAAACAGTAATTTATTTTAATGTTCGTCCTGCTTTTCGTTTCAATCTTTTTGCTCAATGGCTGTCATGCTGAAGCATGAAGCATCTGTTTCATCGGCTGCAGATGCTTCGTACCTCAGCATGACAGGTAATTAATGTTTCTGCAAACAAAAAGTATTTCCACTACAATCACGTTTATAAACTTCGGTTGGTTATATTTCAGTTGCTTTGAATTTCTCTCGCAAATTTTGCAGATTTTGAATTATTAAATCTGCGGTTATCACGTTAAATCTGCGTGAATATATATATGTCGTAAAGCAAAATAAACGTTACAGCTTAACTGCTCAATGTAATTTTTGTATTTTCAGCAATTAATTCAGTAACCAAAACCCATGAAATACTTCTTTTCCACCGCACTTATTTGCAGTGTGCTTTTCGCTAATGCGCAAGATCAATTCGGCAATGTTTTCTCGAAAATTAATGCTGATGTTCAGCAGAACTCCAAAGCCTATCAAACCCTTAAACACGAAACGGAAACGATCGGTCATCGGTTAACAGGATCAGCAAATGGAGCGAAGGCAGAACAGTATGCTTATGATTTGCTAAAATCTTATGGATGTGACGTAAAGTTCCAACCTTTTGAAGTGGAGAGCTGGGCAAGAAAAACAGTTGATGTATCGATTGGTACCGATAAAAACAGTTTGACTCAAGTTAAAGCAGTGACACTTGCGCATTCTCCTGTTAGTGCAAACATCACCGGCGATATTGTTGATGCCGGCAACGGAATGGAAGTTGACTATCAAACCAATCCGTCAAAGTTTAAAGGGAAAATTGCGTTGATATATTTAGGTGTTTTGCCGGGTTCCCCAGCTGGAACAAAATCACTTCACCGTTCCGAAAAGACAGCCATTGCAACCAAATATGGTGCGACTGGTGTAATCATCATTAATACGGTAAAAAATGGTGTGTTGTTAACCGGAACAGCATCGGTTACAGGTAAGCTAATTCCAATTCCTGCAGTTTGTATCGGTTTAGAAGATGGAATGGCTCTTAAAGAAAAATTAAAGAGTCAAGCACAAATGGCGCATATCGGCATGACTAACTTTTCGGGTTTAATTAAAGCGAGAAATGTAGTAGCTACTTTTAAAGGGACTGAATTGCCTAAAGATAAAATCGTTGTAGGAGGTCATTTAGATAGCTGGGATTTATCAACAGGTGCAATTGATAATGGAATCGGTTCCTTTGCGGTGATGGATATGGCCCGGACTTTCAAAAAACTCAATTTGAAAACCAAACGCACTGTTGAGTTTGTATTATTCATGGGCGAAGAGCAGGGGTTATTAGGCTCTAAAGCTTATATCAATCAGTCTAAGAAAGATAAAAACCTCGATCAGGTAAAGTTTATGTTGAATTACGATATGACGAATGATCCGAAAGGATTCTCAACCTCGAGAGCTGAAATGAAAGAATTATTTACAGCCTGGGGTGCAGATATTGTAAAAATAGATACCGGATTTAAAAACCTGTTTAACGCTGGCGCAGGTTTGCATAGCGATCATCAGCCATTTATGTTAGAAGGTATCCCTACAGGCGGCGGAGCAGGCGGTAAGTTGCCAAATAACTCAGGCCCATTTTATCACTCAGACGGAGACAGTTTTAAGCTGGTTGATGAACAAGGCCTAAAGAACACAGTCCGTTATAGTGCCATGCTTACCTACGCGTTGGCAAATACACCGAAAATTCCGGTAGGTGTGCAAAGCGAAGAAGAATTGAAGACATTTTTAGAATCGCAAAACTTGAAAGAGCCATTAACCATTGCTGGCGAATGGCGCTGGAAATAGTTTTACATTAAAATACCTTACATCATTTAACCCGTCATTTCGACTGAAGCAGTAAAGCTTTTTACGCTTTGTTTATTGAAATGACGGGTTTTACTTTTAAATATTTTACTTTCCACTTTAAACTCTTACCCACTTATATAGCTTTCCAGCTGGGTGATTGTTTGTTTCTGATCGGCAATTATAAATTTCACCATATCACCGATCGATAGCATACCTATCACTTCCTCATTCACTACGATAGGTAAATGACGAATGTGTTTTTCGGTCATCAACTCCATACAATAATCAATCGAATCGCTTAGGGTGATGGTGATCGGGTTTGGCGTCATCACTTCGTTTATTAAGGTATCTTTTGAAGACTTACCCTGAAGAATGATTTTCCTGGCATAATCACGTTCAGTAAAAATACCCGAAAGCTTTTCATTCTTCATTACCAGTACAGCGCTGATGTTTTTATCAGTCATTACTTTCAAGGCATCCAGCACAGAAATGGTTTCAGGCACTGCGATAATTCTTGGCTGTTTGGTGTCCAATAAATGTTTAACGGTTTTCATAATGGTTTATTTGGTTAAATCAATTTAAGAAATTATTAGCTGCAAATCAAATTTGTTTTGAAAGGGTTAGCAAGCAGTTTTGAAATAAACCTGATGGTACGAAAAGCCTCCAATTTTTTCAATTGGAGCTTGTAGGGACAGCAGGACTGAACTAACCGAAGAAATGCAGGATATGCTTTGCAAAATCTTAATATCAATATACACTATTTTACATTCCGTAAACCTGTGTGCGCTTTTAAATATTTGGCTTTCACAAAGCTATGCCGTAACTTTGCAGCACATTTAAAACAAATAAAATATGTCATCAGTAGAGACAACTTATATCCCTTACAAAGTTAAGGACATTTCACTGGCAGATTGGGGCCGTAAAGAAATCGAATTAGCCGAAGCAGAAATGCCAGGTTTAATGAGTTTACGTAAAGAATTCGGTCCAACTCAACCGTTAAAAGGTGCTCGTATTGCAGGTTGTCTGCACATGACTATCCAAACGGCTGTTTTAATCGAAACATTAGTGGCTTTAGGTGCTGAAGTTACCTGGTCATCTTGCAATATTTTTTCTACACAGGATCATGCTGCTGCTGCTATTGCTGCTGCTGGTATTCAGGTTTACGCTTGGAAAGGCTTAAACGAAGAAGAATTTGATTGGTGTATTGAGCAAACTTTACATTTCGGTCCGGAGCAACAACCATTAAACATGATTTTGGATGATGGTGGTGATTTAACCAATATGGTTTTTGATAAATATCCTGAGCTAATTGCAGCAATTAAAGGTTTATCAGAAGAAACGACTACTGGTGTACACCGTTTGTACGAGCGTATGAAAAACGGAACATTGCACTTGCCTGCAATTAACGTTAACGATTCTGTAACTAAATCTAAATTCGATAACAAATACGGATGCCGTGAATCATTGGTTGATGCCATTCGTCGTGCAACTGACGTAATGATGGCTGGTAAAGTAGCTGTTGTTTGCGGTTATGGCGATGTGGGTAAAGGTTCAGCAGAATCTTTAAGTTCACAAGGCGTACGTGTAATCGTTACTGAAATTGATCCAATTTGTGCTTTACAAGCTGCAATGGAAGGTTACGAAGTTAAAAAATTCGCTACTGCCGTTAAAGAAGCAGATATTATTGTAACTACAACTGGTAACCGTGATATCGTTCGTGGCGAGCATTTCTTAACCATGAAAGATAAAGCCATCGTTTGTAATATTGGTCACTTTGATAACGAAATCGACGTTGCCTGGTTAAACGCTAACTATGGTTCAACTAAAGTTGAGATTAAACCACAGGTAGATAAATATACTATCGAAGGTAAAGACATCATTTTATTGGCTGAAGGTCGTTTGGTAAACTTAGGTTGTGCAACGGGTCACCCAAGTTTTGTAATGAGTAACTCATTCACCAACCAAACTTTAGCACAGTTAGAGCTTTGGACGAACACTGACAAATACGAAAACAAAGTTTACGTTTTACCTAAGTATTTAGATGAAAAAGTTGCTCGTTTACACTTGGAAAAAATTGGTGTAGAGTTAGATGTTTTAGATCAACACCAGGCTGATTATATCGGTGTACCTGTTGAAGGTCCGTTCAAATCAGACGAATACCGTTACTAATCGCTTCTCGTCATTGCGAGGAACGAAGCAATCTCATTCTTGAGTTGCTTAAAGGGATGTGCAAATTGCATGTCCCTTTTTTATTTTGCTTGTTATCTTGAGCCGGTTGAAAAATTTGAACTTCCGTGTTTCCGTGGCAAAAAAAGAAATCTTTTGAAAACGTTGGCTTAGTAATTCTCCGGCAATTTCAGCCCTGCTGTACACTTTACTCCTCCCGATGAAATATCGGGATCCGTGTTCGTTTCCATCAGGTTTATTTTACAAAGGATTGAAGTTCTTTTGCGCCTCAAAACCTACATTTGAAAAAAATAATACAATGAAAACCCTCGCCATTATCTTACTTTTTTCAGCTTTTGCATTCACGGGCAAAGCACAAACTGCATCTAAAAAATCAAGTGCGGATCGGGAAATTACTAAACAGATTGTTGATATCGCCTGCGGCGAATGTCAGTTTAAAATGAAAGGCAAAAGTTGTGATCTGGCTATCAGAATAGATGGCAAATCTTATTTCGTTGACGGAAAGAATATTGATGATTTTGGCGATGCACATGGAAAACATGGCTTCTGCAATGCAGTAAATAAAGCAGAGGTTTCAGGTAAAATTGTCAACAACCGATTTAAAGCCAGCAATATCAGGTTGCTAAGTAAATAAATAATAATATTATAGCAAATTGAGCCTTTCAAAATATTGAGAGGCTTTTTTATTTAAAAAAAGTAGTCACGTGCTGTCACATTTTACTTTTTATGGTGTCTTATATCTGAGTTGAGGGAAAAAACTCAATACCAAACAAACAAACAAAAATAAATTTCAGATATGAAAACCTATTTATTGATATTGCTGTGTGTTTTATCTACGAAAGTCTTCGCACAAGAGAGTGTTAAGCTCAGCGGTAAAATCATCGAAGAAAAAACAAACCAACCCATAGAATACGTTGGCGTTATTTTAATGAACAAAGCTGATACAACTAAAAAGATTGGGGTAGTAAGCGATAAAACCGGACTATTCTTTTTCACCGGGTTAACAAACGGCGATTATGCCATCAGAATATCGGCAATGGGATATAATTCAGTTTCTAAAATGATCAGTATTAAAGGAAAAAGCATTGATTTAGGAACCATAAAAATGAAAGAAGATGCCATTGCACTAAAGGATGTTTCTGTAGCCGGTCGATATGCATCTGCAACAATTAAAAAAGATACAGTAGAATTTAATGCCGACGCCTATAAGACACAACCCAATGCTGCAGTTGAAGATTTATTAAAGAAACTACCTGGTGTAACCATTGATAAAGATGGCAGTATTATGGTTCAGGGGCAAAAGGTAACCCGCTTAACTGTAGATGGAAAAGATTTCTTTGGCACAGACCCGAAAACAGCTACCAAAAATCTTCCTGCCGAGGTGATCGCCAAAGTGCAGTTAATTGATAGTAAAACTTTAGAAGCTAAAGCAACGGGCATTGATGATGGACAACGGGAAAAGGTGCTCAACCTAACCATTAAAGAAGATAAGAAAAATGGTTGGTTTGGTAATGCCAATTTATCGGGAGGAACTACTGATCGCTATAGTGGTTATTTGAGTGCCAATCATTTTACTAAAAAGATGCAGTTTGCAGTTTTGGGTATGAGCAATAACGTAAGTAACGCCAGTTTTCAATATGAAGATTTAAATAGCTTTACCGGTGGGAATATCGGGAATCTTTTTGCCCCACCGGGTGGTGGCGGTTTCTCCATTAATGTAAATAATGGCCGTACAACCATTGGTGGTTCTGGCGTTTTCGATAACAGTGCCATGGGAGAGGTGACCACTAATAGTGGCGGGTTGAACTTTAGCAATAGCTGGGGAGCAAAAGATAAACTGACGTTGAGCAGCAGCTATTTTACTTATTTTAGCAAGGGTTTGGGTAACCGGTTTTCAAATGTGCAGGATATCAATCAGGATGATGTGCTGAGAACCGATGAAATATCGAATCGAAATTCTGATAATCAGGCACACCGTTTTAATTTCAAGGTTGAATATCACCCAGATTCATTAACGGATCTTACTTTCCGATCGAACGCTATTCTGAACTATACAACTAATATCAATAACCGGAATTTTAATACAGCTTTTGATCTGACAGGAAAAATTAATGATGGTAATCAGTTGTTGGATCAGCGGAATTCCACCCCTTCATTTTTTGGAGAACTTTCTGCAACACGCCGTTTAAAAAAAGGCTCAATCATTATTGGTTTAAACGGAACTCAAAATACATTTAATTCCAATTGGTTAAATCAATCGTTGATTAATAACTATAGTGGAGGTATTGTCGATATTA
Source organism: Pedobacter agri PB92 (assembly GCF_000258495.1). Classification (GTDB taxonomy): domain Bacteria; phylum Bacteroidota; class Bacteroidia; order Sphingobacteriales; family Sphingobacteriaceae; genus Pedobacter; species Pedobacter agri. Next base: position 31,529 of record NZ_AJLG01000020.1, on the reverse strand, counting down.
CGGATTTAAATCAACAGGCAGAACAGCAGAATAAATCACAAAATTACAGTATCGCGGTGAATTACATTCGTCCTATTATTGATAAAAAGCTAAACAGCAACATCGCTTACATCCGGAATGAGGGTAAAGTAGCAGCTGAGCAATTAACCTTGAGCTATAATCCTTTAAACAATACTTATGATACAGTAGTTCCTGATTTTTCAAATACGCTTGAGAACCATACCTGGACACAAACCGCCAGACTCGGACTTGTATATAACCGCACCGAATGGACCTATAATTTTGGGTTAGGTTTTCAGGAAACAGGCTTAGATGCTTCTACATTCAGCAGTGCGGGAATCAATACCAATAATATCGATAAAAAATATTACAACATTTTGCCTCGCTTAAATATTAGCTTCAGAAATAAAAACAAACATACGCTACAGATTAACTATAATGCAAATGTGAATCTGCCATCGGTAAATGATTTGCAGCCAGTTCAAAATAACAGCAACCCACTTTACCAACGGGAAGGCAATCCTGATTTAGAAGCGAGAAAAAGCCATCGCATGTCAGTTAACTTTAATACTTTCAGTGCCGACAATAACAAATACTGGAACGGTTACTTTTTGGTTAACTATGCTTTGGATGATGTTGGGAATAACATCAATTATATTGATGGTGTACAATTTGTAAAACCTGTGAATGTTGATGGGAACTATTATATCAATGCGGGAACATTTTTTGGGCAACCGACAAAATTAAAAGGAATGCGTATTGGCTATGGTCTTAACATATCAATGTCGCATAATACCTCTTTCATTAATAGTGAAAAAAATACCACAAACAGATACAATTTTGGCCCAAATACGAACTTAAGTTATGATATCGATGATAAATTAAATGCTGGAATTTATCTTGGTGTACAATATAGTAAAGTAAATAACTCGCAACCAGGTGCGCTTGATAATAAATACTTTAATTTTTTTAATAGTGCAAGTCTAAGTTACGAGTTTATTAAAAACACCAGGATTAATGCAGAGTTAAATCATAATGGAGCAGCAGGCAGGGCCGATGGATTTAACAACAATGTTTTTTTGTTGAATGCAGGCCTGGAGCAATATTTTATGCAAAGAAGAATTACTTTGGCTTTGAAAGGATTTGATATTTTGAATCAGAATACTAATATTGATCGAACGGTAAATGGCAGTAGGATAGAGGATATCCGATTTAATACAATCACAAGGTATTTCTATGTTTCTTTAAATTATAAAATTACTAAAGTTGGCGCCAAGAGCGAAAGAAGTAATCCAAGAAGTACTGTTAATTAGGTGCAAAAAAAATGCTCACGAACATTATCAAGTCTTCGGGCATTTTTTATTCTTTAATAAATTCTATCTTTAATTAAAAATTCACGCTCATATGAAAAAACATATTCTATTCATTTTTGCTGCTTTTTGCCTTTTTCTTTTTTCAAATTGTAAAAAGGGAAAGATTAATAAGTTAAATAGCATCAGCTATGGTACATCTTTTGGAATGTGCACAGGCTATTGTGCTCAAAGTATCGTAATCAGCGATTCGAAGCTTACTTTTTCAAAAACTAAAAACGGGTCCACGCCAGATACGAAAATATGTTCTAAAAGCATTTCTGCTACTGAAATTAATGAAATCAAAAATTTATTAGTAGCAAACCAGCTTTCTAATTTACCTGAAAGGATTGGTTGCCCGGATTGTGCTGACGGCGGAGCGGAATGGGTTTCGGTAACGGCAGACGGAAAACAGTATAAAATAACCTATGAATATGGTAAAGCACCGAAAGAATTGGCAGGAGCAGTTGCCAAATTAAAGGTTCTTAAAGATAGCTTTAAGGATTGTAATTAATTTAATTATTTGGTTGGTGGAAACACCAACCGATAATTTATAACAAAAAGCTTTGGCTAGATCTTGAACAAATTCAACATGCTGATCTTTGTCCTAACTTGACAAATACCAACAACCAATGTTTTCGCTGCCACCTAGACCCGACCTAAGCGGAGGTGTTTGTCATGCTAAGCTTGTCGAAGCACAAAATCGTAGTACTAGCGTAGAAAATGTACCATTGAGTTTTTTTTAGAAAAACAATCAACGCTCTTACATCACTGAAACATGTTCAGGATGATGAAGGTAAATTCTGGATTATCTAAAATCCGCAACTCCCTATCCTTCAACTTAAATGTTATCTTCTTAACCATAAAATTTTTTCTCCTAACCCCTTGATTTATAAAAAGAATTGTTCTACTTTTGCAGTCCGTTTTATGGGCTATCTGCGAGGATGCCGGGGGAGCGGTAAATTTTTAATAAAAACATAAAAAGCACAATGCCAACTATTCAACAATTAGTTAGAAAAGGTAGAGTAGCACTGGAGTTCAAGAGTAAGTCTCCAGCGTTGGACAGCTGTCCACAGCGAAGAGGTGTATGTACACGTGTGTACACCACTACCCCTAAAAAACCAAACTCAGCAATGCGTAAAGTAGCCCGCGTTCGTTTAACGAACGGTAAAGAGGTGAATGCTTACATTCCTGGAGAAGGTCACAACTTACAAGAGCACTCAATCGTTTTGATTCGTGGTGGTCGTGTTAAAGATTTACCAGGTGTACGTTACCACATTATCCGTGGTGCATTAGATACATCAGGCGTTGCTGGTCGTAACCAACGTCGTTCGAAATATGGTACTAAACGTCCTAAACCAGGTCAAGCTGCTGCTGCACCTGCTAAAGGAAAGAAAAAATAATCGGGAGGAAATAAGAAATGAGAAAGTCAAAACCAAAAAAGAGAATTATTCTTCCTGATCCAAAATTTAATGATGTTCAGGTAACTCGTTTTGTGAACAATATGATGTACGATGGAAAAAAATCTATCGCTTACTCTATTTTCTATGATGCTGTTGAAATTGCTGAGAAAAAAGCAGGTGAAAACGGTTTAGAAATTTTCAAACGTGCTTTAACTAACATTATGCCAGCTGTAGAGGTTAAATCTCGTCGTGTTGGTGGTGCTAACTTCCAGGTTCCAACTGAGGTTAGACCAGAACGTAAAACAGCTCTTGGTATGAAATGGTTAATTTTATACGCTCGCAAACGTGGTGAAAAAACCATGAAAGAGAAATTAGCTGGTGAAATGGTAGCTGCTGCTAAAGGTGAAGGTGCTGCTGTTAAGAAGAAAGAAGATACGCACAAAATGGCTGAGGCTAACAAAGCGTTCTCTCACTTCAGATTCTAAATATTAAAATGATTGAATGATTGGATTTTGAATGAGCGAGTGGTTTTATATCATTCTCCTATTCTCTAATTCAATCATTCGCTAATTATAAACAATGGCAAGAGATTTAAAATTTACAAGAAATATCGGAATCGCAGCTCACATTGATGCAGGTAAAACTACAACAACTGAGCGTATCCTTTATTATGCTGGTGTGAGTCACAAAATTGGTGAGGTGCACGAAGGTGCTGCAACAATGGACTGGATGGCACAAGAGCAAGAGCGTGGTATTACCATTACTTCTGCTGCTACAACTGTTGGTTGGAAGTATAGAAACCAGAATTATCACATTAACATTATCGATACACCAGGACACGTAGATTTTACCGTTGAGGTAAACCGTTCGTTACGTGTATTAGATGGTTTAGTGTTTTTATTTTCTGCTGTTGATGGTGTAGAGCCTCAATCAGAAACTAACTGGCGTTTGGCTAACAACTATAATGTTGCCCGTATCGGTTTCGTTAATAAAATGGACCGTTCTGGAGCTGACTTCTTGAAAGTTGTTAAGCAGGTTAAAGATATGTTAGGTTCTAACGCAGTTCCATTGCAGTTACCTATCGGTTCTGAAGATAACTTTAAAGGTGTGGTTGATTTAATCAACAACCGTGGTATTGTTTGGAATGAGCATGATAAAGGTATGACCTTTACTGAAGTGCCAATTCCTGATGATATGTTAGACGAAGTTGCGGAGTGGAGAGAGAAATTATTAGAATCAGTAGCTGATTATGATGAGACATTGATGGAGAAATTCTTCGATGATCCAAACTCAATCACTGAGCGTGAAATTTTAGACGCTTTACGTGCTGCGGTACTAGATGCTAAAATTGTTCCTATGGTTTGTGGTTCATCTTTCAAAAACAAAGGTGTACAAACCATGCTTGATTATGTAATGGAATTATTACCTTCTCCTTTAGATTCTGAAGGTGTTGTTGGTACTAACCCAAATACAGATCAGGAAGTTTTATTAAAACCATCAGAAAGCGAACCATTTGCAGCATTAGCATTTAAAATTGCAACTGACCCATTCGTAGGTCGTTTATGTTTCATCCGTGTTTATTCAGGTAACTTAGAAGCTGGTTCATACGTTTACAATACTCGTTCGAACAACAAAGAGCGTATTTCTCGTATCTTCCAAATGCATGCTAACAAGCAAAACCCAATTCCTAACGTAGGTGCTGGTGATATTGCTGCGGTAGTAGGCTTTAAAGATATCAAAACTGGTGATACACTTTGTGATGAGAAAAATCCAATCGTTCTTGAATCGATGGTATTCCCTGAGCCAGTTATCGGTTTAGCTATTGAGCCTAAAACTCAGGCTGACGTTGATAAATTAGGTATGGGCTTATCTAAATTAGCTGAAGAAGATCCTACATTCAGAGTACAAACAGATCAGGAAACTGGTCAAACTGTTATCTCAGGTATGGGTGAGCTTCACTTAGATATCTTGATCGATCGTTTAAAACGTGAGTTTAAAGTAGAAGTTAACCAAGGTGCGCCACAAGTAGCTTACAAAGAGGCAATCTTCGGTTCTACGCAACACCGCGAAACATACAAAAAACAATCAGGTGGTCGTGGTAAATTCGCGGATATCCAGGTTGTAATTTCGCCAATCGATTCTGATTTCGAAAAAGGTGGTTTACAATTCGTAAACGAAATTACAGGTGGTTCAATTCCACGTGAATTTATCCCTTCAGTAGAGAAAGGTTTTGCATCGGCAATGGCTAACGGTGTGTTAGCAGGTTATCCGCTTCCTGATATGAAAGTACGTTTGATTGATGGTTCATTCCACGCAGTCGATTCAGATGCTTTATCATTCGAGCTTGCTGCCCGTATGGCATATCGTGAGGCTTTACCTAAATGTAAGCCAACTTTGATGGAGCCAATCATGAAAATCGAGATCTTAACCCCTGAAGAAAACATGGGTGATGTGATCGGTGATATGAACCGTCGTCGTGGTCAGTTATTAGGTATGGATACCCGTAACGGATCTCAGGTAATTAAAGCAACTGTGCCTCTTTCTGAAATGTTTGGTTATGTAACGCAGTTACGTACAATCACTTCAGGTCGTGCAACTTCAACGATGGAATTTGACCACTATGAAGCAGCACCTAAGAACGTACAAGATGAAGTAATTGCTAAATCTAAAGGTAGAATTAAGTCTGAAGACTAATTAGTCGCAAGTACTTAGTATCAAGTATCAAGACAGGTTTTCAGTCTTGATACTCGATACTTTTGTCTTGATACTAAAAATGATAAATCCGATTTCTGTTGTTAATAGCTCTAACAGGAAATCATAATTAAAAATAAGATGAGCCAAAGAATCAGAATTAAATTAAAATCTTACGATTACAACTTAGTAGATAAATCTGCTGAGAAAATCGTAAAAACTGTTAAGCCTACGGGTGCAGTTGTAAGTGGACCGATTCCACTTCCTACAGAGAAAAAAATCTTTACTGTATTGCGTTCTCCACACGTAAACAAAAAAGCTAGAGAGCAGTTCCAATTATGCGCTTACAAACGTTTGTTGGATATTTATAGCTCTAACTCTAAAACAGTTGATGCTTTAATGAAACTTGAATTACCTAGTGGTGTTGAAGTTGAAATCAAAGTTTAATTGATTTTAAATCGTTTTAAAAAAGGTCTTGATGCAAATCAAGGCCTTTTTTGTTTAGTTACTGTTTTGAAACAAAAGTGGCTCTGGAGGGTTTATTTAATATGAAAAAGCCCATCAAAAAGGAAGAAAATTTACCCGTTGAAGGTCAGGATTTTGCTGATCCTAAAGAAGAGTTAAATGAAAAACCTTCATCACACGGTGAAGTGGGAAATCAGAAAGGCAGCGATTTTTCTGAACTGGAAGAAAGCCGAATGGAACATCCGCCAAAACACAGAGATGAAAATGGGTCTAGTAAAGATGATCTTGACAGTTCCACAGATATAAATCAAAGTAAAGGAGTGAAGTAAAAACTAGTCGATTATTCCGTTTCTAACCACAAAGTTGATTAATGATGCGGTATTTTTTTTGCCAGTTTTGTCTAGCAAATTTTGTCGGTTTCCCTCAATAGTACGTTTACTGGTAAACAGCTTATCCGCAATTTCACTATTGGTGTAACCTTCGGCAATTAATGTTAAGATTTCGAGTTCTCGTTTTGAAAGCTGGATGTTTGCCTTCAGGTTTTTTGAGTTTAACGTAAACCGCCCTTGTAGGTGATTAAGTAATTTCATCCCAATTGCAGTACAAAGGTGCCTGTAGCCAGCGGCTAATTGTTCTATGGCGAAAACTACTTCCGCAATGTTGACATTCTTTAATAAGTAGCCATGAGCGCCAGCGGTAAACGATGAAATAATAAATTCTTCCTGATCAGCAGTAGTGAGGATAAGGATTTTTATGTTTGGAAAGTTTAGTTTTAATAACTCCGTGAGCTCTATCCCGTCCATTTCTGGCATAGCGATATCGGTCAAAATAACATCTGGTGCTATTCCACTTTGTAAAAGTCTAAGTACTTCTAAGCCATTTGCAGCCTGGGCAACAATTTCTATGTTTTCCTGTTTTTCAAGTAACGAAATTACACCATTTCGTACAATTGCATGGTTGTCAGCGATTAATACTTTTATCGGGATTTTCAAATTTTCAATTATTAAACTATTGCATCAAAATCAAATATCGAAATAAATAAATTGTAGAAAATATGTGTTAATACTCAAAATAGGCGTATTAATACTCTTTTTGATTGCGCTTTTGAATGGGAGTTATTTCGAAGCGTAATTGATGAAACAACGGCTAAATAAAGTGGTGGGCGGAAATTTTTAAATGGTCAATCCATCATTTGCTAAACGCTGTTCTTCAATAATGATGCCGTGAAAAATCATGGCTTTATTATGCTTCCATTTCACATATTTAATGACTAAAAAAAATTAAAATCTTTAAACCTTCTTTCGATACAAACTGTTATTAAAAAAGGTATTTATTAAATTAAGAGCGATGAATAAGGAAGCCAATAAAAACGAAGAAAGTCAGCAAGGGAAAAAGAATGAACAGAATATTGAGTGGGATAATGGTGAAGTTACGTATGGACATAGCATCGCACATTCAGAATTCAGACGTAAAAATGCACCAAGCGAAGAACATATTGCCAAGGCAGAAGAAGGTAGTGATGATCACACTATTTCTGAACTAAAAAATGAAAATCTGAGCCATGGACAAGATATTGGAAATAGAAACAACGCTGAAGAAAAGGGCGTGGGTGGTAAAGATTTATAAATAGGGATTGCGTAAAGGAATCCCTATTTATCTGTAATGAATTTTCCGGTAGATGGAAAAATTTCAAAACTCAACAACAGTTGAAATACTATAAGAACTGGTTCAGTTCTGATACTTAGTTTAGCCAATGAAGGTAAAGTTTGCGCTGCGAATCTTGATCAGGCTGCAAAATTGATAACTTCTGAGCTAAATGCAAATGAATTTTTCAGATAGCTATTGATATATATCAAAATCACGTGTCTAAATAAACATTCTGCCCTGTCAGTAAAGTTGTGTGGTTTGTTGATAGTCTAATTTTACTTTTTCTTTATAATCTTTCATTTTATCAACAAGTCGTTTAGATGATCACCGAAATCATTTATTATAGATTTACCATCAAGCGATCTTTTCTTTGTGAGGTATTGTAAGCCATAAACTGTAATGGTTCCTACAATTGCATATTTTAATATACCCATAGTCTTATATTCTTTAAATCCCACTATTTAAAACGTCATCTTCATCTCTTTGCTTAATTGGCTGTTCAAAGTCTTTAGAGGAACTACCTGTGCCGCTTTCTGCACTTTCAACAGTATGATTTTTATCCTTGCTGTTGTAAGCATCGTCACTCAATGAGTCTTTACCTTGTGTACCCGTATTATCCAGGCCATCTTTCGCAACAATATTTTGCTCATTGAAGCCATGCGCATTCTTCTCAGCAACGGTCTCCTGTCCAAAACTGGTTACTACATTTCCATCATTGCCTTTCTCATATTCTTTTTGAATGTCCGATTTGCTATCATCATTTCCTTCTCCTACGTAACCTTCAGTATGTTCTTTCTTGTTATAAATGTTTGTTTTCATAATTAAGATTTTAATAAAAAACAGATCAGGTAAGAAATGGTTTGACCTCATTTTCTCGATTTATTAAAGATGATTTTTTCCTTTTGATTAACTTGCGCCAAATTTTTAATATTTCAATAAATGGAGTGGAAACATTTGCTTTCAAATAAACGATTCGGTCAGGAAAGCTGGACAGGCGATCGGGATAAGGCTCGTTCTGATTTTCAGAGAGATTACGACAGATTAATTTTTTCTTCGCCTTTCAGACGCCTTCAAAATAAAACACAAGTGTTTCCACTGCCTGGAAGCGTTTTCGTTCATAATCGTTTAACGCATAGTTTGGAAGTTGCAAGTGTTGCCCGTTCAATGGCCAACATTTTTTTAAATAATGTTGAGGATAAAAACCCTGATTTGATCAAAAGTGTTCCGCTAATCAGCGAGGTTGGTAATATTGTTGCGGCAGCCTCATTGGCACATGATTTGGGAAATCCAGCTTTCGGACATTCAGGAGAGGCGGCTATTTCAAGATATTTTACCGATGGTGATGGCCGGGTTTACAAGAGTGAAATGAATGACTCGCAGTGGCATGATTTGATAAATTTTGAAGGAAACGCCAACGCGATCAGGATTCTCACACATCCGCTAAAAGGTAAGGGAAATGATGCCTATGCACTCACTTATTCTACATTGGCTTCCATAGCCAAGTATCCGTGTGCTTCCATTGCCGGAAAACAAAAGGGACTTCTTCACCGTAAGAAATATGGATTTTTTCAATCAGAAGAGGAAACGTTTAAGAAAATTGCAAATGAACTTCATCTCGAGAGAGAAGAAAATGAATTCCTGATCTATAAACGCCATCCACTGGTATATCTGGTAGAGGCTGCTGATGATATCTGTTACAGCATCATTGATCTGGAAGATGCACATCGTTTAAAAATTCTTTCATACGAAGAAGTGAAAAATTATCTTTTACCTTTTGCCAATTCAACTACCATAGAAAAGCGGCTTCAGAACGACTATGAAGATGATGATGCAAAAATCGGCTTGTTAAGGGCGAAAGCGATTAACACCTTAACCAATATTTGTGCAGGTATTTTTTACCGCGAGCAAGAAAGTCTTTTAAATGGAAATTTAAACAGCAGTCTCACTGATTTAATTCCCGAGCCATATCTCACGGCCTGGAAAGCAATAGAAAAGGTTTCTATCGAACGCATTTACAATTTTTCATCGGTTATCCAAAAAGAAGTTGCCGGCTATAAAATCATGGCTGGATTACTCGAAGAATTTGTTCCTGCATTAATTAACAACAATACGCACTATTACAAAAAGCTGGTTAAGCTTATTCCAAAACAATACCATACTGATTTAACTGATATTTATTCCAGGACACAAAGTGTGTTAGATTTTGTTTCTGGTATGACTGATCTTTACGCAGTTGATTTGTATCGCAATATCAAAGGGATATCTTTTCCTTCAGAAACGTAGGGTTATTCAAATGTATTCGTAATCATACGGAAATACGATTTGTCAATACAGATCAATTGGGCTATTTGAGTTTAAATAGGTTATTGATGTAAAAAACTATATGTAAGCAGTTTTATAAATATCTGATTAACAAATTTTTACAGAAAAGTGAGTATTATAAAAAAGTCATTTGTGTAAATCGATTACCAAGGGATATACTAATTATTAGATTTGAGAGTTGAGGCATGCTTAACTTGCAAATGTCTTACTGATTAGATCATGTCCCTATTTATGAAAAAAACTTTACTTACTGCTCTGCTGGGCTTTTGCCTGGCATTTGCTGTAAGAGCACAAGCTCCACAGCAATTTAACTATCAAGGTGCAGCCCGGAATTCGAATGGTAGTCCGCTGGCTAATAAAAATATTTCTTTAAGAATAAGCATCCTTGATGCTTCTATTACTGGAACGACGCAATATTCAGAAGTGAGAAGCGTAACCACATCTGCTAATGGATTGTATGCGATAAGTATCGGCAGTACAGGAGCAAACTCAAGTACAGGATCCATCTCAGCTGTAACCTGGGGTTCAGGTTTAAAATTTGTTAAAGTTGAGATCGATCCCGACAATGGTTCGAACTTTAGTTTGGCCGGAACCGCACAATTGCTTAGTGTGCCTTATGCATTATATGCTGCAAATGGTCCAACAGGTCCTGCCGGGGCACAGGGCCCTGCCGGACCAGCGGGAGCAGCAGGGGTTCAAGGTATCCCAGGTGCTAACGGCGATAAAGGGGATAAGGGAGATACTGGGCCAGCCGGGCCATCTACCGGTGCAGCAGGTGGTGATTTAAGCGGAAATTATCCAAATCCTACCATTGCAAATTTTCAGGGCAAAACGCTATCGGCTTCCTCACCACAAAATAATCAGGTTTTGCTTTTTGATGGAACTGCCTGGAAACCTGTAGCATTGGATGTTAACCAGCTTGCTGGCGCAAAAGCAATTACTTCTACCGACTTAAGTATTAGCACCAATGGTTCAACCGCTGTTTTGAAGGATGTAGTTATTGATATTAACGCTGGTGCAGTAACCACAGTTAAGCTCGCAGACGGAGCCATCACCACGCCGAAAATTGCTGATGCAGCAATAACCTCGATAAAAATTGGAAACAAGGAAGTAAAAAATATCAACATTGCAGATGCAGCAGTAAACACCCTGCAACTAGCAGATGGTTCAGTTACTACTCCAAAATTGGCAGATGCAGCTGTAACTTCAGTTAAGATAGGGAATAAGCAGGTGAAAAATACAAACATTGATGATTTAGCTGTAAACACATTGCAACTGGCAGATGGGTCGGTGACTACGCCCAAATTAGCTGATGCATCAGTAACCATTGCTAAATTAACAACTGCCGGGGTGAGTGATGCAAATAAAGTTTACGCTACTAATGCGGTAACCGGCAAGCCGGAGTTGATCAGTTTTACAGCACTTACCAACGCGAATGCCTGGTCGTTAAAAGGTAATTCTGGTAATGTAGATCAAAGCAGCAACTTCCTGGGAAACACAGATGACATTGCCATTAATTTTTTGATAAACGGACAAAAATCTGGTCGTCTGGGAACATCTTCTGATACCAATATTTCATATGGATATAAAACTTTAACAACGAATATCACGGGGTTTTTTAATAGTGCTTTCGGTAAGGAAGCGCTGTCTGTCAATATTTCAGGTTACGAAAACAGTGCATTTGGGCATTTGGTGATGCAGCGAAGCTTCAGCGGTATTCATAATAGCGGCTTTGGTTCCCAGGCCTTATCGTCCAACACTGTGGGTTCAAACAACACGGCTATCGGTACACATGGCTTAATGGCGAACAGCACTGGTATCGCCAATACGGCAGTTGGAAGTTTAGCATTGGAAGCAAGCAATGGGAATAGCAATACAGCACTTGGTTTTTCTGCAGGCAATAAAAATAACGGAAGTGGGAATATTTTTCTCGGAAACAATGCTGGAAGTGCGCTAACCAATGTTAGCAACACGTTAGTAGTTGCCAACTCCAGTACAATTTATCCGCTGCTATCTGGAAGTTTATCCACTGACGGAGGTGCTTTAACCATTAATAATTCATCAGCAGGTACTTCTACCGCTTATGCGCCAAGTGGCTCTAGCACTTTGAATGTTAACGGTTCGGTTTCCGCAAGCATTCTTACCCATACATCGGCAACAGCACTCACTTTAGATGCTTCACATTATACTGTACGGATTAAAAATGTTGGCCTGACGCTTAACGTCAATTTACCTGCGGCAGCAAGTTGTAAGGGGAGAATTTATGTAATCGTTAAAGCGGTATCATCGGGAAACATCACCTTTAATAATGCCATTTTATTGAATGATGATACAACTACCACAACGATGACTGGCGCTAAAACCTACACCCTTCAGAGTGATGGTGTAACATGGATCTCTTTAAATTAAGCATATGAAAAATACCTTTTACCTGCTATTATTCTTGTGCCTGCTTTTTTTTGAGGAAGATGTTGTTGCACAAGATTTGCCATTTACCCTAAACACTGCGGGTGCTTATGGGAAAATCAATAACCAATTATATGACTTTAGTATTGGTGAAATGGTTTTGGTGCAAACCTTTCAGGCCAACAGCACTACACTAACCCAAGGGTTTTTACAGCCGTTGTTACTAATGCAGGCAATTGCCGATATCGCAGTTGTGAATAATATTCTTACGCCAAATGGCGATGGGAAAAACGATTTCTTCTTTATCAAAGGATTAGAAAAATATCCGGCTAACAAGCTAACTATTTTCGATCGGGGAGGACGAACCATCTTTTCAACTTTTAATTACCAGAATGATTGGGATGGCTACCTCAACGGCCGGCCGCTGATGGAAGATACTTATTATTATATTCTCGATTTAGGCGTGGATGGAACTATTAAAGGATTTATATCAATTCTATATAAAAAATAACAACATGAGAAAGATGAGATTTTGCTTATGTGGCTTGTTGTTATTTTCCTTTACAGCGGCCTTTAGTCAGTTAAACCCAATGGGGAGTATTTATTATCAAAACCAATTTTTAGCAAATCCTGCAATGGCTGGTGTAGATGACGGCGTAACATTAAACGGAGCTTTCAAAACCCAATGGGTTGGGGTAGATGGTGCACCCAAAATACAATATTTAACCGCAGATTATGGTCTGAAGAATAATAAAGTAGGCTTAGGCGCATTGCTTTACAGTGAAACTGCAGGTGCAATTAGCCGGTTTAGAGCAACGGTGAGTTACGCATATCACATTCCTTTAAATAACGCCACCAATTTTATTGATTTCGGCCTGTCAGCAGGTATCATGAATGAATACGTGAATATGGGAAAGGTAAAAGGTGATTTAACTGATGAGGTACTAAATAGTTTCAATGAACGGCAGCTTTATCTCGATGGTGATTTTGGCATTGCCTACAGGATGGACAAACTGACCTTACAAGCAACTTTGCCAAATTTAAAAAGGTTTTTCAAACGAGATATACTAAGGAACGTTGTCGATAGATCTATATATTTTATCGCAGCGGGGTATAAATTTACCACTGATAAAGTGGTAAACAGCATCGAGCCTAAATTAGTTTATCGAGGCGTTCAAAACTATGATGGCATTTTCGATGCTGGTGTAAATCTTCAATTTTTAGAAAATAAACTAATGTTAAATGGCGTTTACCATGGCACCAATAGTTTTACTGGTGGTTTCGGTGCCAATTATAGAAACCAATTTGCCCTTCTATTTCAATACACTACCAATACTGCTCAAATGAAAAATTTTAGCAACGGTGAATTTGAAATTGGGTTAAAGTACAGTTTCAAAAACCCATAATAATAAGAAAGCCATCTCTCATCGAAATGGCTTTCCTGTTATTTTATCTGCCTCGGGCATCATCCCACTTATTTCTTTCGTCTTGAAGTTCCCTGGCCAGTTTCATTTCTTTGTCTTTTGCCTTTACTTTGTGTGCCTGAAACTCATCAGCAACTTCCTGATAGAGCTGTGTTCGATAAGTAGCTTCCTTCCTGTATTTACCAGATTGAAAAATAACAATCGCCAATCCAGCCGCCAGCACAATAATAATTACCCAAACGATTGTATTATATGTTCCTTTATTAAAGGATATCCCTAAAAACTTAATTTCATTTACCGATGCTGTTGCATCAGCTAAAGAACTTTCTTTACCAGTAACTTCGCCCTTTAAGGTAGAGATATTTTGTGCTTGTGCTTTAATTTCTTGCCTGGCTTCCTGAAGCTGTTTGCGCTCTTTTCTCAACGTATCATTCACACTTTTCCACAAACCTGTCAGCCTCGATGGATTAATCAGCTTTGCACCGTATAGGCTTTTTGATTTTTTTAACATAAACTGATATTGTCCATTTAAAGATGGATCAGTATTTTTTGTGGTGTCTGGTAAAACCTGGCCAAACGCCACATTTAAAAATAGCATAGCGCCTAAAAACATTAGGGTGTGTTTAATTTTCTGCATAGTTTAAATATAGGTGTTAGAATGTAAAACTACATTTTTATCTATTTCTTATTCAATATATTTTAACTAATTATTGAATGCCAATAGATAAAAACATGTTTTATGAACTTGTTAAATAACAAAATTATCTAAGTTTTATTATGATTTAATTCATGATAGATTACATTTGTTTCATGCAAATAGGAATTATCGGTTTAGGCGATATGGGCAAATTATATGCACTATCGTTCATAAATGCAGGTTATAAAGTATGTGGGGCGGATATGCCATTACGTTTTTCAGATTTAAAAAATGAGCTGGAACCGAAAGGAATTGAGGTGTTGGTTGATGGGCATGAGGTTGCCCGGAAATCAGACTTCATACTCTACTGTGTTGAAGCCGAGAAAATTGATGAAGTGGTGGCCACATTTGCACGGTCAACAAAATTTGGTGCCATCGTATCCGGACAAACTTCTGTGAAGCATCCGGAAATTGCCGCCTTCGAGAAACACCTTCCAGCCGATACTCAAATTGTAACCTGCCACTCTTTACATGGGCCGGCTTTTAGTCCTGAAGGGCAAACATTGGTTGTTGTTCGCCACCGTGCTACAGATGAGGTATATGCCAAAGCACTGGAGATTTACAAGTCGTTAAAATCAAATATCATCGAGATGGATGATTACCGGGAGCACGACCGCATTGTAGCCGATACACAGGCTGTAACACACATGGGTTTTGAAAGCATGGGCTCGGCATGGAAAAATGCCGGTTTCTTCCCCTGGGATAATCCTGCCTATGCCGGCGGAATCGATAATGTAAAGATTTTAACAACCTTGAGGATTTTCAGTTATAAATCTCACATCTATGCGGGTTTAGCAATCTTAAACCCTTACGCACAAAAGCAGGTAAAATATTATGCTCAGGCAGAATCAGAACTTTATAAGTTGATGATTTGCGAAAGTGAGATAGAATTTAGGGAGAAAATTTATGCAGCCCGCGACTTTGTATTTCATGAAAGCAGGACGCTCTTGCTTTTGGATGATAATATTATGAAAGAGTTCAGCCTATCAGATGCTGAACATAAACAAAAACCAAATTCTCATTTAAGTTTATTGAGCATGGTTTATGCCTGGTATAAAATGGGCGTTAACCCTTACGATAATCTGATTTGCCAAACGCCACCTTTTAAATTAAGATTGGGCATTGCCGAGTATCTGTTTAAAAATGACGAGATGCTGGAGGAATCAATTCATACAGCGCTCTATGATAAATCGATCCGCGGCGATGATTTGGAATTTCATACTGCCGTTCATGAATGGGCTTCAATTATAGGATATGGAGATTTGAAAGGCTATAAAGAACATTTTGAAGCCGCTAAATCTTTCTTTGCTAACCGCTTAAATGATGGCAGGGATCTGAGTGCCGAGATGATCAGAAGATTGGGTAAGTAGCGTAGGATGGATGATGTGAAATGGATGAAGTTTACAAGAGTTTAAAATGGAAAGCCGATAAGTGATAGATTCGAAAGCACTCATAATCCTTATTGTAAGAAAAGTTTTATATTTTTTGGCTTATTGATGATAAATGAATTTCCGAAGAAAGTTTATCAACAGCGAATTGATTTTGTAAGCAGCATGTTGAAGGTTGTGATATAAATCCTACATGTTTTCAGTCAGGCGATTCCCTAAAATTCAATGATACCGTTGCCAGATCATTTTACATCATCCATATAATATATAGACTTTATTTTATTCGTCAAATCCTTCGTTTAGGCAAAATGTGTGCCTTATATTTGCCCGCATGTCGGTATTGCTTTTTACCATTATCGTTTTATTCGGTGCTTTTTTAGCAGGATTACTAGGTTCGCTAACTGGTTTAGGGGGTGGCGTAATTATTATTCCGCTATTAACGTTGGCACTCGGTGTCGATATTCATTATGCCATTGGCGCATCCATTGTTTCTGTAATTGCTACATCGTCTGGCTCAGCAGCAGCATATGTAAAAGAAGGCATCACCAACATTCGAATTGGTATGTTTCTGGAAATCGCTACAACGGTTGGTGCCATCTGTGGTGCAATTGTAGCGGTGTATCTCAATGCAAATTATATTGCGATCATCTTTGGTTGTATCCTGATCTTCTCTGCGATCATGACTTTGAAGAAAAAAGTTGACCATACCACTTTAGACGATACAGATAAATGGGCAAAATTTTTTAAATTAAACAGTAGCTATCCTGATAAAGGTGTGGATCATCGCTATGCGGTAAAAAATGTTCCGGGTGGCTTTGTGATGATGCTTTTTGCAGGAACACTTTCTGGTCTGTTAGGGATTGGAAGCGGGGCGCTGAAAGTTATCGCCATGGATAATATCATGCGTTTGCCGTTTAAGGTATCAACAACTACCAGTAATTTCATGATGGGGGTTACGGCGGCAGCAAGTGCGGTGGTCTATCTGCACCGCGGACAAATCGATCCGGGAATTGCCATGCCTGTTTGTATTGGCGTTTTAACGGGAGCCTCTGTTGGTGCAAAGGTTTTATTGCGCACCAAAACCGATAAGTTGAAAATTGTATTTGCTGTAGTGGTTACTTTTTTGGCTTTGCAAATGATTTATAAAGGAATAAGCGGATTGTAATGAGTACAGCAAAAAAACAAAATATTAATGATAAGGATATTCAGGTTGTTTTGGGTACTCTTTTACGTGCGGGTGTAATTATTTCAATGAGCATTGTTTTAATCGGCGGTGTTGTTTTTCTTATTCACAACAATGGCGTTATTACTGATTATAAAGTTTTCAAACCTGAGCTTTCCAAGTTCTCATCTATTGCGGCAATTTTTAAAGGGCTTTCTACCTTTCATGGCGATGCCATCGTTCAGTTCGGCATCCTGATGCTTATATTTACCCCAATTGCAAGGATTATATTTGCAATTTTTAGCTTTTTCCTGGAGCGGGATTACCTTTATGTATTGATTGGTTTTATCATCTTAGCGATCATAACCATCAGTTTAAATGGAGGATTGGCACATTAATCCGTTAATTAATCTTAAACTCCATCATATCAGCAATTTATTTGAAAAAATATTTTGCTAACTATTTGAAAATTAATAATTCTTATCTATCTTTGCCGTCCCTTTCGGGGGATTGTACAACCACCTTGAACGAAGCCCTACTGCTTCGATGGGTGTTAAAAAGAAAAGATAAAATGTCAGGAATTATTGGAAAAAAAGTAGGAATGACCAGTATCTTTGATGCCGAAGGAAGAAACATTCCTTGTACGGTAATCGAAGCTGGGCCTTGTGTAGTTACACAAGTAAAGACCGAAGAAGTAGATGGTTATTCATCAATCCAGTTGGGTTACGATGAGAAAAAAGAGAAAAACACAACTCAACCATTGAAAGGCCATTTCGCGAAAGCAAACACAACTCCGAAACGCAAACTTGTTGAATTCGATTCGTTTACTACTTCACTTAGTTTAGGTGATGTTGTAACCGTTGATGCATTCGCAGAAGGCGATTTTGTTGATGTTGTAGGTACCTCAAAAGGTAAAGGTTTTCAAGGTGTTGTAAAACGCCACGGATTTGCCGGTGTTGGTATGCAGACTCACGGTCAGCATAACCGTTTACGTGCCCCAGGTTCATTGGGAGCATCATCATTTCCTTCACGTGTATTCAAAGGAATGCGCATGGCAGGAAGAACAGGTGGAGACAGAGTAAAAATTCAAAACTTACAAGTTTTGAAAGTTTATGCTGAGCAAAACTTATTAGTAGTTAGTGGTTCCATTCCAGGAGCTAAAGGTTCTTACGTAATCTTAGACAAGTAATCAGATGGAAGTTAAAGTATTAAACATTTCAGGTAAAGAAACAGGTGCCAAGGTGCAACTTCCTGAATCGGTATTTGGTATCGAGCCTAACGACCACGCGATTTATTTAGATGTAAAACAGTATTTGGCTAACCAACGTCAAGGTACTCATAAATCTAAACAACGTAATGAGATTGCTGGTTCAACTCGTAAACTATACAAACAAAAAGGTACAGGTGGTGCCCGTGCTGGTAGCATTAAATCTCCGTTATTTAACGGTGGTGGTCGTGTTTTCGGTCCTCAGCCACGTGATTATAGCTTTAAATTGAACAAGAAATTAAAATCATTAGCACGTAAATCTGCTTTAGCTTATAAAGCAAAAGATAATAGCGTGGTAGTTTTAGAAGATTTCAACTTCGATACAGCTAAAACTAAAAACTATACAAGTTTATTGGCTGCGTTAAACGTAGGTACTCAAAAAACTTTATTGGTTTTACCTGCACAAAATAATAATATCTATTTATCAAGCAGAAACGTTCAGAAAACTAAAGTAATCTCGGCAGCAGATTTAAATACTTATGATGTATTAAACGCTGGTGTACTTGTGTTAACTGCAGATTCTGTTAAAACTTTGGAGGAGGCATTTGCCAAGTAATATGGAAATTTTAAAAAAACCAATATTAACCGAAAAAGCTTCAGCTTTAACTGAGAAATCTAACCGTTTCACATTCGCTGTTAGCCACAAGGCTAACAAAATCCAAATCAAAGCTGCTATTGAGAAATTGTACGGTGTAACCATCGTTGCAGTTAACACAATGGTTGTTGATGGAAAAGCGAAGTCTCGTTACACTAAAGCAGGTTTTGTTTCTGGCCGTAGCCCGAAATTCAAAAAAGCAATCGTAACGTTAAAAGACGGCGAAACAATAGATTATTACGCAACTCTTTAATTTAATAATTAATTATAACTATGGGCTTAAGAAAATTTAAACCAGTTACTCCAGGTACCCGCTTCAGAGTTGGTGCTAGTTTTACGGAGATTACAGCAACCAAGCCCGAAAAATCATTGGTTGTATCATCAAAAAAGTCTGGTGGACGTAACAACACAGGTAAAATGACTATGCGCTACATGGGTGGTGGTCATAAAAAATCATATCGTTTAATCGATTTCAAACGCGATAAATTCGATATTCCTGCAACAGTAGCTACTGTTGAATACGATCCAAACCGTACTGCCCGCATCGCATTATTACATTATGCAGATGGCGAGAAGCGTTATATCATTGCTCCGGAAGGTTTGCAAGTAGGTTCGGTAATATTATCGGGCGATACTGCAGCACCAGAAGTAGGTAACACTTTAAAATTATCGAACATTCCATTAGGTTCTATCATCCACAACGTGGAGATTCACCCTGGAAAAGGAGCACAATTGGCTCGTAGTGCAGGTGCTTACGCACAATTAGCTGCCCGCGATGGTAAATATGCTACTTTGAAAATGCCTTCAGGCGAAACCCGTTTAATCTTGACTACTTGTCTTGCTACTATCGGTGCAGTATCTAACTCAGATCACGCAAACGAAGTATTAGGTAAAGCTGGTCGTAAACGTTGGTTGGGCCGTCGTCCGAGAACTAGACCGGTAGCGATGAACCCAGTAGATCACCCAATGGGTGGTGGTGAAGGTAGATCATCAGGTGGTCACCCACGTTCAAGAAATGGCGTTTTAGCTAAAGGCTTTAAAACCAGAGAACTTAAAAAATATTCTAATCGTTACATCATAGAGAGAAGGAAGAAATAATGGCTCGTTCGATAAAAAAAGGACCTTATATTGACCATAACGTAGAGAAAAAAGTAAACTCTATGAATGATTCAGGCAAAAAGTCTGTAATCAAAACTTGGTCTCGCAGATCAATGATATCACCAGATTTCGTGAATCATACATTTGCTGTACACAACGGAAATAAATTTATCCCTGTGTACGTTACAGAAAACATGGTTGGTCACAAGTTGGGAGAATTTGCTCCAACCAGAACATTCAGAGGACACGCTGAAAAGAAAAAATAATTAGACAATGGAAGCAATAGCAAAATTAAACAATTGTCCAACCTCACCGCGTAAGATGCGTTTGGTTGTAGATCTTATCAGAGGTGAACGTGTAGAAAAAGCATTAAGTGTTTTAAAGTTTACCAATAAAGAAGCAGCAATAAGAGTTGAGAAATTATTATTATCTGCAATTAACAACTGGGAAGCTAAAAATGGCAAAACTTCTGATGGAAGCGAGTTATTTGTTAAAACAATTATGGTAGATGGTGGTCGTCAACTTAAACGTTTACGTCCGGCACCTCAAGGTCGTGGATATAGAATTCGCAAGCGTTCAAACCACGTTACACTGATTGTAGATAGTAAAAACACAGAAACAACTCAAAACTAATTTTAGGAAATGGGACAAAAAGCAAATCCAATAGGTAACAGGTTAGGTATCATCAAAGGATGGGATTCTAACTGGTTCGGTGGCAACAACTACTCCGATAAATTAGTTGAAGATGAGAAAATAAGAAAATACCTTTCTGCTCGTATTGCTAAAGGTGGTGTTGCTAAAGTTGTTATTGAGCGTACGTTAAAACGTATCACAGTAACGATCCACACAGCTCGCCCAGGTATTGTAATCGGTAAAGCAGGTGCTGAGGTTGATAAAATCAAAGAAGAGTTAAAGAAATTAACTAAAAAGGAAATTCAAATTAACATCTTCGAAATTAAACGCCCAGAACTTGATGCACAATTAGTTGCAGAAGGTGTTGCAAAACAATTAGAAGCAAGGATCTCATTCCGTAGAGCAATGAAATCTTCTATCGCATCAACCATGCGTATGGGTGCTGAAGGTATTAAAATCATGACTTCTGGTCGTTTAGGTGGTGCTGAGATGGCACGTACTGAGCAGTACAAAGAAGGAAGAGTGCCTTTGCATACATTCCGTGCTGATATTGATTATGCTTTAGCTGAAGCTTTAACCACTTATGGTAAAATCGGCGTTAAAGTATGGATCTGTAAAGGTGAGGTTTATGGAAAACGTGATTTGTCTCCAAACATTGGTTCAACAAACAACGGTCCAAAAGGCGCATCAGATAAACCAGCATTCGGTGGAAGAGATAACCGTGGCGGAAACGATAGACGTGGTGGTAACGACAGACGTGGTGGAAACCAAGGTGGTGGTCGTGGCCCAGGTCAAGGTGGCCCAGGTGCAAATAGAGGTGGTGGCGCAGGCGCTAACAGAGGTCCTCGTAAATAATTGATTTATTAACATCGTTTAACGATTAGAACAAAATAAAATGTTACAGCCAAAAAGAACGAAGTTCAGGAAGATGCAAAAAGGCAGAATGAAGGGTTTAGCTTCTCGTGGAGCTGAATTAGCATTCGGATCTTTCGGTATCAAATCTTTAGAAGCAACTTGGATTACAAGTCGCCAGATAGAGGCTGCCCGTATCGCCGTAACACGTTTCATGAAACGTGAAGGTCAAGTATGGATCAGAATTTTCCCGGACAAACCAGTAACTAAAAAACCTGCTGAGGTACGTATGGGTAAAGGTAAAGGTGCTCCTGAATATTGGGTAGCAGTTGTAAGACCTGGACGCGTAATTTTCGAAGCTGAAGGTGTGCCTTTAGAAGTAGCTAAAGAAGCATTGCGTTTAGCAGCTCAGAAATTACCAATCCAAACCAAGTTCGTAGTACGTAGAGATTACGTAGAAGCATAGTAAAGTGTTGAGGTGAATGTTGTAAATACTTGTTTATTATAACCGCTACACTCAACGTAAAAGAAAAAGAAAAATGAAAAATTCAGAAATCACAGGGCTTTCAAAAGAAGAATTAGTAGCTAAGATTGCGGAAGAAAAAGAGAACTTATCAAAATTAAAGTTCGCACACACTATTTCAGCTATCGAAAATCCTTCGCGTATTGCAAAAGTAAGGAAAGACATAGCCCGTTTAAACACTGCGTTGACTCAAGTAAAAAACACTGAGTCAGCTACTGAAACTAAATAATTTGAGAGTCGACATGGAAAGACAATTAAGAAAAACAAGAACGGGGTTAGTGGTAAGCAACAAGATGGATAAATCTGTTGTAGTGAGCGTGGAACGTAAAGTGAAACACCCGATTTATGGTAAGTTCGTTAAGAAAACTACCAAATTTATGGCTCACGACGAGAAAAACGAATGCGGTATCGGTGATACAGTATTAATCATGGAAACTCGTCCATTGAGTAAGAACAAGAACTGGAGATTGGTACAAATTTTAGAAAGAGCTAAATAAGATGGTACAACAGGAATCGAGATTAAACGTTGCTGATAACAGCGGCGCAAAAGAAGTATTGGTAATTCGCGTGCTAGGTGGAACCGGCAAACGTTATGCTTCAATTGGTGATAAGGTAGTTGTTACCGTAAAAAGCGCATTACCGTCAGGTAATATTAAAAAAGGTACAGTTTCTAAAGCAGTTGTTGTAAGAACTAAAAAAGAAATCCGTCGTAAAGATGGTTCTTATATCCGTTTTGACGATAATGCTGCTGTATTATTGAACGCACAGGATGAGCCAAGAGGTACACGTATCTTTGGCCCGGTTGCGAGAGAACTACGTGAAAAACAATTCATGAAAATTGTATCATTAGCACCGGAGGTATTATAAAATGGGAAACAAAGTAAATACACCATCAAAACTTAAAATCCGCACAGGAGATTTAGTTAAAGTAATTGCTGGCGATTCAAAAGGTCAACAAGGAAAAGTACTTTCAGTACAAATAGATAAAAACAGAGCCATTGTAGAAGGCGTTAACTTAGTGTCTAAACACACTAAACCAAATGCTGCAAATCCGAACGGTGGTATTATTAAAAAAGAAGCTGCTCTTCACATTTCTAACTTGATGTTGGTTGATCCAAGATCTGGTAAAACTACCCGCGTTGGTCGTAAACTAAACGCTGATGGTAAAATCGTTAGAGTTGCTAAAATTTCAGGGGAGGAAATTAAATAATGGCTACACCTAGATTAAAAAGCAAATACAAAGAAGAAGTTGTAAATGCGTTAAAAGAGAAATTTCAGTACAAAACTGTAATGCAGGTTCCAAAATTGGAAAAAATCTGTATCAATCAGGGTGTGGGTCGTTTTTCTGTTACTGATAAAAAGATTATGGATACGACAATCGTTGAATTGACTACTATTACTGGTCAGCAAGCGGTTCCGGCACAATCTAAAAAAGATATCTCTAACTTTAAATTGCGTAAAGGTATGCCGGTAGGTGTACGTGTAACATTACGTGACAACAATATGTATGAGTTCTTGGATCGTTTGATCTCTGTAGCTTTACCACGTATTCGCGATTTCAAAGGTATTAACGATAAAGGTTTTGATGGAAAAGGTAACTACACTTTAGGTGTTACTGAACAAATCATCTTCCCAGAGATTAATATAGATAAAATCAATAAAATTTTAGGGATGGATATAACTTTCGTAACTTCGGCAAAATCTGACGTTGAGGCGCTTGAGTTATTGAAACAATTCGGATTACCATTTAAAAATCAAAAAACAGCAGAATAATGGCAAAAGAAGGTGTAAAAGCACGCGAAGTTAAGCGCCAAAAATTGGTAGCTAGATACGCTGAAAAACGTGCAGCATTAAAAGCTGCAGGAGATTTCGAGGGTTTAGATAAATTACCTAAAAACTCCTCTCCGGTACGTTTACACAACCGTTGTAAATTAACTGGTCGTCCTCGTGGATATATGCGTACCTTTGGTATTTCAAGGGTAACGTTCCGCCAGATGGCATTAGACGGTAAAATACCAGGTGTTAAAAAAGCATCTTGGTAATATAGGTTAGAGCTGAAAGCTTAAAGTCTAAAGCGAATAAATCCGCTTTAGGCTTTAGTCTTTTTGCTTTTCGCTTAAAAAAGAATTTTAACCGATAGAAGGTCCCACAGCTGGGTAGCAGAAGGAAACCACTATCAAAAACAATAAATAATGAATACAGATCCAATAGCAGATTATTTAACAAGAGTAAGGAATGCCATTAAGGCCAACCACCGTGTTGTAGAAATTCCTGCATCAAACCTTAAAAAAGAAATTACTAAAGTTCTTTTCGACAAAGGTTACATCGCGAACTACAAGTTTGAAGATACTACAGTTCAAGGCACCATTAAAATTGCTTTGAAATACAATCCAATTACCAAAGTTCCTGCTATTCGTACATTAGTGCGAGTAAGTAAACCAGGTTTGAGAAACTACGCTGGTGTTGAAAATATGCCAAGAGTATTAAACGGTTTAGGTATCGCAATCTTATCTACTTCTAAAGGTGTAATGACTGATAAAGAAGCAGCCAAATTAAACATTGGTGGTGAGGTATTGTGTCACGTTTATTAATATTAGGAGAACAGCACAATGTCAAGAATAGGAAAAGCCCCAATTACAATCCCTGCAGGAGTTACAATCACGGTATCAAATGATAACGTTGTTACAGTAAAAGGCCCTAAAGGTGAATTAACACAAGCAGTAGATTCAGATATCACTGTAAGTCAAGAAGATGGAATTTTAACAGTTCAACGTCCATCAGAACAAAAGAAACACAAAGCATTACACGGTTTATATCGCTCATTGCTTAACAACATGGTTGTTGGTGTTACAGAAGGTTATAAATTAACTCAGGAATTAGTAGGTGTTGGTTACCGTGCGACAAACCAAGGTAATACACTAGATCTAGTTTTAGGTTATTCTCACCACTATGTATTCCAATTACCAGAAGAGATTAAAGTAACTACATCTTCAGAAAAAGGTCAAACGCCTAAAATCATTTTAGAAAGTATTGACAAACAATTGATCGGTCAGGTAGCAGCGAAAATCCGTTCGTTACGTGCACCAGAGCCATACAAAGGTAAAGGTATCAAGTTTGTAGGTGAAGTGTTAAGAAGAAAAGCAGGTAAATCAGCATCTAAAAAATAGTAATCATGGCAGGTAAAAAATTATCAAGAAGAGATCGTATTAAAAAAGGGATCAGAAAAAGACTTACCGGTTCGGAAGAGCGTCCAAGGTTATCTGTATATAGAAGCAATAAAGGGATTTATGCGCAGGTAATTAACGATGTAACCGGTACAACAATAGCTTCAGCATCATCATTATCGAAAGATTTTGCAGGTACTGGAAGTAAATCAGACCAATCAGTTGCAGTAGGTAAATTAGTTGCCGAAAAAGCAATTGCTGCAGGTGTTAAACAAGTTGTTTTCGATAGAAATGGCTATTTATACCACGGTCGTGTAAAATCGTTAGCAGAAGGTGCTCGCGAAGCTGGTTTAGTATTTTAATCTGAAGAAAAAGTAAGATGTCAACTATCAATATAAAAAGAGTTAAAACCACCGATATCGAATTAAAGGATCGTTTGGTTAGTATACAACGTGTTGCCAAAGTAACCAAAGGTGGTCGTACTTTCAGCTTCTCAGCAATTGTTGTTGTTGGAGATGAAAACGGTGTTGTTGGTTTCGGTTTAGGTAAAGCGAAAGAGGTAACTGAAGCAATCGCTAAAGGTGTGGATGATGCTAAAAAGAACTTGGTAAAAGTTCCAATTTTAAATGGTACTGTTCCTCACGAGCAAATCGGTAAATTCTCAGGTGGTTTTGTTTTAATCAAACCAGCTGCAGTAGGTACTGGAGTAATTGCAGGTGGTGCGATGCGTGCTGTATTAGAGAGTGCTGGCGTTCATAACGTACTGGCAAAATCTAAAGGATCATCAAACCCACACAACGTGGTAAAAGCAACTGTTGATGCATTAACAAAAATGCGTGATGCTTATACAGTAGCTCAAACTCGTGGTATCGATTTAAACAAAGTATTTAACGGATAATATCATGGCTAAGATCAAAATAACACAAGTAAAAAGCGTTATCGACAGAAGCGAGCGCCAAAAAAGAACCGTTCAAGCTTTAGGTTTATCTAAAATGAATCAAAGTGTTGAGGTAGAAGCTACACCGCAAATTATCGGTATGGTTCGCAAAGTGAATCACTTAGTAGCTATCGAAGCAATTTAATAAAAGTTTAAAGCTAGTAGAGGATACACCTTTGCTAGCTTTATATATGTTTAATCGTTGTACCTGTTTAGTGAAAGCGAAGGGCAACACAAATTCAAAAAAATGAATTTAAGTAATTTAAAACCTGCAGTAGGTTCTACAAAAAACAACAAAAGAATTGGTCGTGGTACAGGTTCTGGTCGTGGCGGTACTTCAACTCGTGGTCACAAAGGTGCGGGTTCTCGTTCAGGTCACTCAACCAAAATCGGTTTTGAAGGTGGTCAAATGCCTTTACAACGTCGTGTGCCTAAAGTTGGTTTCAAACCAATCAACCGTACAGAATATGTTGGCGTAAACTTAGATGTATTACAAACTTTAGCTGAGAAACACAGCTTAACAACTATCGATTTCGCTGCTTTACAAGCACATGGTTTAGCTTCAAAAAATGACTTAGTTAAAATCTTAGGTCGTGGTGAGGTTAAAGTAAAATTAGAAGTTACTGCACATGCATTCTCTGCAACTGCTCAAAAAGCTATCGAAGCTGCAGGCGGTTCAATTGTAAAATTGTAATTATTAAATGAAGAAGCTATTTACTACTTTAAGTAATATCTGGAAAATTCAAGAATTAAAAGAGCGTATATTGTTTACGCTCTTAATTCTTTTGGTATACCGTTTCGTATCTCACGTGGTTTTACCAGGTGTAGATCCAACTGCTTTAGGCACTAACGAAAAATCAGGACTTTTAGGCATACTAGATATGTTTGCCGGAGGTTCGTTCTCTCGTGTGTCTATTTTAGCATTAGGGGTAATGCCTTATATCTCTGCATCAATTGTGGTGCAACTATTAGGTATTGCTGTTCCTTCTTTCCAAAAAATGCAGAAAGAAGGCGAAAGTGGTAGAAAGAAAATGAACCAGATCACTCGTTATCTAACGGTAGCGATTACAATCGTTCAATCTGTAGGTTACGTTAAAACGCAAGTTCCGGCAGAAGCTATTTTATTACCAAATACTTTATTTTTAGTGTTATCTACGTTTGTATTAACAGCAGGTACATTATTCGTAATGTGGTTAGGTGAAAAAATTACTGATAAAGGTATTGGTAACGGTACATCACTAATCATTATGGTTGGTATTATTGCCCGTTTACCTATTGCAATTTCTCAAGAGTTTAGTGCACGTGTGGGTTCTGCCAGTGAAGGTGGAGGCCCGGTTGCTTTGGTTTTAGAGATTGTTGCACTTTTTGCTGTAGTAATGTTTACCATTTTAATTGTTCAAGGTGTACGTAAAGTACCTGTACAATACGCTAAGAAAATTGTTGGTAACCGTCAGTTTGGTGGTGTTCGTCAGTACATTCCTTTAAAGGTTAATGCCGCTGGTGTAATGCCTATCATCTTTGCTCAGGCCTTGATGTTTATTCCTGGTGCATTAACGCAATTTGTTCCTTCATTGCAAGGATCATGGTTAATTCAATTTAGCAATACAACTTCATTGGCTTATAGCTTAACGTTTGCGTTTTTAATTATTGCCTTTACTTTCTTCTACACTGCTATCACAGTAAATCCAACTCAAATGAGTGACGATATGAAGAAAAATGGTGGTTTTATTCCAGGTGTTAAACCAGGTTTTGCAACATCAACTTTTATTGATGATGTGATTTCAAAAATCACTTTTCCAGGTGCGGTATTTTTAGCGATCATTGCTATTTTACCTTCGATTGCTGTTAAGTTTGGTATTAAACAAGAGTTTGCTCATTTCTTTGGTGGTACATCATTATTGATCTTAGTAGGTGTTGTTTTGGATACTTTACAGCAGATTGAAAGTTATTTATTAATGCGTCATTATGATGGATTAATGAAGACGGGTAGAGTTACCGGCAGAACAGGAGTTCCTGCCGCGAGTAGCAATGCAGCGTTGTAAGATAAACTATTTGATTTTGAATGATAGAATGAGTGAAAGCTTGGTTAAGTGGTTTACTCATTCATAATTCACGCATTCAAAACGATAAATGAATGTCTAAAATTTATTACAAATCTCTTGAAGAGATTGAGCTAATAAGAGAAAGTTCCATGCTTGTTTCTAAAACTTTAGCTGAAGTAGCAAAAGTGATAAAAGCAGGCATGACTACTTTAGCCCTGGACAAGCTAGCTTATGAGTTTATTAATGACAATGGAGCGATTCCTGCATTTTTAAACTACAACGGTTTCCCAAATTCTTTATGCATTTCGCCTAATGAACAAGTTGTTCATGGTTTTCCAAGCGAGTACATTATACAAGAAGGTGATTTAATTTCAGTAGACTGCGGCGTAATTAAAAACAATTATTTTGGCGATTCAGCCTAT
Source organism: Pedobacter agri PB92 (assembly GCF_000258495.1). Taxonomy (GTDB): domain Bacteria; phylum Bacteroidota; class Bacteroidia; order Sphingobacteriales; family Sphingobacteriaceae; genus Pedobacter; species Pedobacter agri. Next base: position 3,042 of record NZ_AJLG01000020.1, on the reverse strand, counting down.
ACTTTTTCAATCGGAGAAGTTGATGATGAAAAGCAAAAGCTGGTTGAGGTTACTAAGCACTGCCTGGAGTTAGGCATTGAGAAAGCTGTAGTTGGGATGCGTACCGGAGATATTGGCTTTGCCATTCAACAATACGCAGAGGGAAATGGATTTGGTGTAGTAAGAGAATTAGTAGGACATGGTGTTGGCGTGAAACTTCACGAAAAACCAGAAGTTCCGAATTATGGAAAGCGTGGTGCAGGACCAAAACTTGAAGAAGGAATGGTGATTGCAATAGAACCCATGATTAATACCGGCGTTGCAGGTGTGAAGTTTCATAATGATGGATGGACGGTTACCAGTAAAGACAATAAGCCATCAGCTCATTTTGAACACACAGTAGCAATTAGAAAGGGAAAAGCAGATGTTCTATCTACGTTTTCGATGATAGAAAAAGTTTTACAACAAAAAAATAAATAATTAAAATTTTTTATTTAATTTTGCAACCCTGTTTAGAAGCAGCTAATTAAGTAACAATCAATAAAATATGGCTAAACAAGCCTCAATTGAACAAGACGGAGTAATAAGAGAAGCATTATCAAATGCGATGTTCCGAGTAGAACTTGAGAACGGACATGAGATTATTGCTCACATTTCAGGTAAGATGCGGATGCACTACATCAAAATTTTACCTGGTGACAAAGTAAAACTAGAGATGTCTCCTTATGATTTAACAAAGGGACGCATCACTTATAGATACAAATAAAATGAAAGTTAGATCATCAATTAAAAAACGTAGCGCTGATTGCAAGATTATTCGCCGTAAAGGTAAACTTTACGTTATCAACAAGAAAAATCCGAAATACAAGCAACGTCAAGGGTAATTAGAAAATATTGTAATGTACCGTACAACGGTGGCCCGCCGTTCGGAATTACGTAAAAAAAATAAATATGGCAAGGATTTCAGGTATTGATTTACCAAGAAACAAAAGAGGAGAGATTGGTTTAACTTATATCTATGGTATTGGTAGAACTACTGCACAACGTATTTTAACTACTGCAGGTATCGATCTTAACAAAAAAGTACAAGATTGGTCTGATGATGAATTATCAGCTATCCGTACAATGATTAACGATGAAATTAAAGTAGAAGGTGCTTTAAGATCAGAGGTTCAGTTAAACATCAAACGTTTAATGGATATTGGTTGTTACCGTGGTTTACGTCACAGAAAAGGTTTACCTTCTCGTGGTCAGCGTACTAAAAACAACTCACGTACTCGTAAGGGTAAGAGAAAAACAGTTGCTAACAAGAAAAAGGCTACTAAGTAATAGATAGATGTGAGATGTGAGATTTAAGATATGAGTACCATATCTTTAAAATCTGCTCGAAATCTGGAATATAAGAAAAAGTAGGATACTGAGTATCGGGGTAGAGAAAGTCTCATATCTCAAGTCTCATATCTAAAATCTAAAAGATAAAATGGCTAAGAGTAAAAAAGTAACAAAAAAACGTATCGTTGTAATTGAGCCTGTTGGTCAGGCACATATCAATGCTACTTTCAACAACATCATCGTTACGTTAACTAACAACAACGGACAGACTATTTCATGGTCTTCTGCTGGTAAAATGGGCTTTAAAGGTTCTAAAAAGAACACGCCGTATGCAGCTGGTCAAGCAGCTTCAGATTGCGGTAAAGTTGCATTTGATTTAGGTTTACGTAAAGTTGAAGTTTTTGTAAAAGGTCCGGGTTCAGGTCGTGAATCTGCAATCAGAACTTTGCAAGTAGCAGGTATTGAAGTAACATCTATTAAAGATATTACTCCACTTCCACACAACGGATGTCGTCCTCCTAAAAAGAGAAGAGTTTAATTAATTTTAAAGCTAAGAATCTTCAGTTACAGGCTGAATGATACTTTAAAAACAGAAAAAAAATGGCAAGATATACAGGCCCAAAATCAAAAATCGCCCGTAAATTCAGAGAACCAATCTTCGGTCCTGATAAGGTGTTAGACAGAAAAAATTATCCTCCTGGCCAACATGGCGTTTCAAAAAGAAGAGGAAAACAATCTGAGTATGCGATCCAGTTAATGGAGAAACAAAAAGTAAAATACACTTACGGTGTATTAGAAAAGCAGTTCAGTAACTTGTTTAAAAAAGCATCTTCACGTGCAGGTATCACAGGTGATAACTTACTTCAATTGTTAGAAGCACGTTTAGATAACACAGTTTACCGTTTAGGTATTGCAACGACCCGTTCTGGTGCACGCCAGTTAGTTAGCCATAAACACGTAACCGTGAATGGTGAAGTTGTAAATATCCCTTCATATCAGTTAAAAGCTGGTGATGTGGTTGCGGTTCGTGAAAAGTCAAAATCTTTAGAATCAATTAGTAACTCAGTTGCCGGCAGAACCATTAACAAGTTCGCATGGTTAGAGTGGAATGCTAGTGAATTAACTGGTAAATTCTTAACTTACCCACAACGTGATGAGATTCCTGAAAACATCAAGGAAAACTTAATCATCGAGTTATACTCAAAGTAATAAATAAGATAGTTAATTACCTCGAAAGGGTAATTAACTTTTTTCTTGTTACTATATATTCAATAACGAATTTAAAAAAATATAAATGGCAATTTTAGCATTTCAGAAACCTGACAAAGTGATCATGCAGAAATCAACAGATTTCGATGGCACATTTGAATTTCGTCCTTTAGAGCCCGGTTTCGGTGTAACAATTGGTAATGCCTTAAGAAGAATTTTACTTTCTTCGTTAGAAGGTTATGCTATTACTACTATTCGTTTTTCAGGCGTTTCGCATGAGTTTTCTACCATGAAAGGTGTTGTAGAAGATTTAACTGATATCATCTTAAACTTAAAACAAGTTCGTTTTAAGAAAACAGGTGATTCTGGTGATGCTGAAAAAGTTTTCATCATTGTTAATGGTCAAGATCAATTCAAGGCTGGTGATATCACTAAATTCTCTAACAACTTTACAGTATTAAACCCTGAGCATGTAATTTGCAATATGGATAAATCTGTGACTTTAGAAGTGGAATTAACCAT
>NZ_AJLG01000019.1 GCF_000258495.1 Pedobacter agri PB92 | reverse complement strand
ACGTACACACTGCTCATCTATAATCTTTCTGTGAGGTACCCACAGTTTCAATTCCTGAAGGTTCTTGATAAGATATCTGGCGATTCGAGCAGCATCGAGTTTATCATTCTTGCCCCTAATGATTCCGAGGGAATTCTTAATTCTCATCGAAGGTTCAACAACCACTTTTGCTTTCATCTTGGTTAAAGTATCTATCAGTATGAGACCATATACTCCGGTGACTTCCATTCCAAATACTGTATAACCTAACTTGAAGCCTGGAATTTCTTTAAGTGTTAGAATAAATTCCTTAATTGATTCCACATTATTAGCAACTTTACCATTCAAAACAGGCCCTCCTGCATATCTTAAGCAGTAATTAAATGTAGCTTTAGAGACGTCTATTCCAATGAAATATTTAATAACAGTGAGCTTGCTCTCTATCATAACACATATTAATTTAACAAACCATTATAAAGTCCTTTAATCAACAATTTATTCGTCTACCTTTAGAACTAGGTCGCATATGCCACGAAATAACCACCTTCATGCTTATGGTCTTGAATAGATCAGTACTAACACTTGTCCTTAGTCTATTTCAAAATGAAGATATCCATGGTTGAGATTTTGTAATACAAGATAAACAAAAATTAGAATTGGTAGAAGTAAGAAATCAAACCACTCGAAAGGCCTTTAATCATATAAAGATTTATAATCTATTTCAACATATAGGTTGCTTCTTCCGCAGTAGTAGTCATCTTTGAGCTTAAAATAGTGCATAGTTATAACTATAATGATTCATAAGTTTATCTCAAAAATGTCAATACAAACAGTTGAGTGATTTGATAGTACAAAGTAAGAAATTTCATTGTCAATAAGAATAAGAGGCGGTCTTTATCGCATCTGTCTATATCCCCACTGCCTGGTCGCAAGTTTAATGTATGAAATTGATGTTTTAGCAGATGATAGAAGCAAAGATCCTCGAAATCTTTCCATTTCAACCTCCCAAAATGTGAAGTGTACGCGGATCCTAAGCGGAAAAAGTATCCGTGGCCTGTTGTAGTACTGAAAAAAGAACTATAATAAAATAGTACCTCTTATTTTTTTAATTTATTTCTAGTTGCAATAAAACGGCAAACTATGTTTATGTTATCTCTTGAGTTAGTTTTTCACTAGTGTAATCATAATCTTTAGTATAGAGTCTATTTTGTTTAATACAGGAAAATACCCTTAAGACGAGCTTTGATCTGATGGCATTAAAAACAAGCATCTTCGGTTTTCCCTCTATTTCAGTTTTTCTTTTGAAATAAGCTTGCATTTCAGGTACAAAACGATTAGATAACATTGCACATGTATGCAAAAGTGTTTTCATTTTCTTATTAGCAATATTTGAGACACGACTCCTGGATTGCAGCCCGGTTCCTGATTGTTTTGGATAGGGAGCCAAACCTGCATAAGCTGCGAATTGTTTAGGACTACTGATGGTTTCGAATTCGTTGGAAGTTATGATCATCTGTAACGCCGTAAAGTGCCCAACGCAAGGAATTGATGTGATAATATCCATCATTCTTTTAATCTTTGGGTCGGACAAGCATAATAAGTTAATCGTTTCATCTAAGATATGGATATCAGCCTCTAAGCCATTTATGGTTCTTGATGAAAACTTCTCGTTTTGAATTGCAAATTTGGTGCTAACAAATAAATGATCTTCTTTCAATGGAGTTTTTAGTGCTCTTTTTGTTCTTGCAAGCCTGTCTCTCAATGCGACTAAGCTAGCAAGCTCCTGAATGATTTTTCTCTTTCCTTGCCATAACCTTAAATCATCCTTTAATTTTTTGAGATAAGTGGCAATTCTTATGGAATCAAGCTTGTCATTCTTACCTCTCAAATTACCTAGTGAGTTTTTGATATGAGTGGGGTTTTCATAAACAATATTTGCTTTTTTCCTTTCTAATATACTCAAGATTTTATTGGAATAAATTCCAGTATGTTCCATTCCAAACACTGAATTTGATAGCTTAAATCCATTAATTTCTTTTAGCTCAACGAGCATCGATGCTATTGCAGTGTCGTCATTTGCGATTTTTTTATGATAGATCAGTTTTTCTACATTCATAATCGCAAAGTCAAGGGTCAATTTACTAACATCAATTCCAATAAAGTATTTATATCGTTTCATGTTTAAATAGTTGTCCCTTGACAGTTGGGCATCTCATCGTAATATAGGTCTTGATCCTCATTTTGATATTGATTCAACCCAACTGAATGTTTATACTTATCTCCTGCAAAACTTAAAATCCTTAATCATGCCGTAAGTCTTTGTCTTGATGGTATACATAGGTCATTTTAACTCATTGCCTTTCAATAATTACTTCGCATTAAGGGACATTTTTCTTTGAAGTCCAGTTATTTTATGATGACAAATTTTAAGGAATTACACACATCACAAATCCACTTGTTTTTTTTATTTCAACTTATACCAACATAAGTTTTTTGTCCGTTGACTGATGCAAATATTTTTGCTCATCGCCTCAATAAAGAAACGTCAATTTTTCAATTTTATGCACTGGCAAAATACTTCGGTATTTAAGTCCCTTGATATTTGTGTGAGATGACTTAATTAGCTATATGGTTCAACATATAATGACTCCAAGATTATGAGGTTTAAGACAGGCAAATGTTCGCTTTTATGATACATTTTCTATTTGCGGAATACTGCATATAAGCTTAAGCTGATAGGGGAGGGATATCTTCTTTTTTGAGACTTGATATCCTTTAAATATCTATACACAAATTTAAAATCCAATAGCTGCTTACCGGCCTTTTTTTAGATGGGCTTTCTTTTGTTGAATATGCTAATCACATCACTTGGTCACTGTAAACGTTTTGGCTTCATACAGTATGGTGTTATCATAAATTCCTTGCACAATCATTTGAAAATTCCCTGTAATATTGTCCCAAAAAACGAAGCGTTTTGCAGTTCAAATATCAATTCAGTAAATGACTTATTAAAAGTATGTTTGATGCTATATTTAGGAATGTGACGAATATCATTATTGGAGCAAAACAAGCTTTAATCAATCATCCTAACATTCACTTAAATGATTTAATTTTCTAGATTGATGGAGAAAGTAGAAATTATTAAACTTATAGAAAATACAAAAGCTGTAAACGGGCAAAAAATAATATCATTATTACTACCCAGTTTAAAATTCAGTTTGGATGAGCCTGCTGCAATAAAGCAATCAAGGTCGCAAATTGGGGGAGCGCCCAGGATCTTTGATCAGCATTATCCATCACTTCATGATGTTCCCTTAATCTTTTTAGCACAAATTTCTTTAGATGATATTCATTACCTGAATGGTTTATTGCCTAAAAGTGGCCTGCTATGTTTTTTTATACTCTTAAATGATATTGGCAACCGCTATCCTGACCAAAAAAATGAATTTAAAGTCGTGTTCGTCAACAGTACGATACAAGGTAATGTTAATGGAAAAAGTGAGGAAATTCCAGCATTTTCTATTTCCTTTGTCGAACAGTATACCTTTCCTTGCTATCAGGAAAATCTGATTGTTAAAAATAATATTAGTGATGAAGATTTATTTTTGATGGAATCGCTTGAAATGGAACTTCAATCGGCATCGGCATTGACTGATATCGGGCATCAAATATTAGGGCATCCAAACGCTGTTCAGGGTACAGTAAGGTTTTGGTGGGCTGCGAAATATTTAGGTATTGATCATATTGATGCCATCACCCAGGAGCAAATGGATCGCATTAACCGGGAGGAAGATCAGTTTGTACTCTTGCTTCAGTTAGATTTTAGCGATCCAAAAATCGGCATTGAGCATTTTGGAGATAGCGTTGCTTACTTTGGTATCCATGAAGAAGATTTGGCTAAGGAGAATTTTGATAATGTGATCCTGGTGATGCAAAATACCTAATGAGTAGATTATACCATAGTTAGGCATGTTAAGCCCTTAGCAGCTGCATCCACAGGAAAGTGGTGGTATCCCCTTTCTTTTGACCCATCCATTTCTTTGGATAGATATAGTTTTAAGAATAATAATGCTATTTTCTTGACCATAAAATAGAAAACAAGGGTGGCTGACATTAATGTATGGGAATTCATTTATTGAAAAACAAATCACATTATCATTGGCTATCTTAAAAGCCGAAGGGATGTTTTCCAATTAGTTAATTTTTGAAGATAGGTGATAATATATTTGCAGACTTATCTCCTTTAAAAAAATATTCGCTTGGCCTTAGTGGATTGAAGCTCAAGCTAAAGGGAACGTTTTATCATGAATATAAGTTTAGCATGAGTAATTTTAAAATTATCGTTTATGACCCTAAGATCAACCTGGTCTATTTTATCTATAGAAAAGCAATTTAGTATCTAATTTGATTATTGATGATCGTATCATTACAAGAAATGCAGGAAGATATATTCCATAGATTTACTGCTCAAACAAATGGGGGTGATTTTGGAATTATTCAAATAGACTTTCCCTTAAATACTGAAATACTTAATGTATCTCTGGTGCATTACAAAGCTCAAAACGTTATTTACAAATTCTCATTTACAAGTGTTCAGTCGTATATGGTAATACAAGAAAATCTTCCAGATGAAACCAGAGAGGGGCTAAAATACGCTAACGAATTCAATTCAGTTATCTTAAAAGAATTATTAGGCTCTAAATATATGGAGTATTTGAATCAGTGGACTGATCTTCGAATCTTTTTTGATGACCTTAGCTTACAAAGCATTAAACATTATTGTGTATACGCTCAAAACATTATTGTCAATATCATTACTGATAAAATTCCTATGATTGAAATTTTTGAGGATTAATCTTAAATTTATTGTTAACCCAAACCTCATTCCAAATCACTTCATGTCAGATTGTGAAGCAATTTTCTCCATTTGAAAGGAAAAAGGTGATTTTCATAAATAAAAAGAAACCAGTTCAGCAAAGCCTTTGAACATTTAATTTCTTCAATAAAAGTATCTGCCCGGATGGAATTAACAGGGATGGAAGTTCATTTAATGTTAAAACATAATTTCTATCCATCACCAGGTTACTGCAACATCCGTCATTTTTAAATACAAAGCGCTCAACCCAAATGTTCCTTGCATGCCATAATCTCTGATGGTTTTTTTTAAACCATTCTCATAGGTTATGGTTAAGGTAGCTGTTTGGTCGTCGGTCCATGGCACCTGGTATTGATCATTTAACTTTTTTACATTGATGTAATTTGCCAAGTCACATAATTCTTTAAATGTATTCAACGATAAAATTTTCGAAGATTTGCCATCGGTTCTGGTAAATGCAATTCCCTCGAAATCACCTTTACCAGTATGATACAGTGTTAAACTAAACACCGGGCAATTGCCAAAACAACCTGAAGCCTTCATTTCGATAGATTTTACAATATCGTTTACAGGTACTTCCAACTCAATGAAGCTGTTATATTTAAAAACTAGCGTGTCGGTAATTAGCACCTCCTTATAGGAAAAAGGGATTTTGCTTTCAAAGTCAGGTTGTTGGGTTTTGCGAAAGAGCCTTAAATAGTTTTTTGTGCCAATTTTTATGGGCTTTATCAGCTCACAGTTTTCAAATAAATTCTTAGAAAATCTAAAAAGTTGAAATTTATTATTTCCTTTATCTATGAAAACATAGCTGATGTAATCATACCAATATGCAATAAAAACCAAGTCGGTTAAACCATCATTGGTAACATCTACCTTCTCCCAATTTCTGATATTCCAGTTGGCAAGTATGCCGTTACATTTAAGATTTTTTAAGAGTGAATCCGTTGGTTGTACTTGAAACCTTCCGAATTTATCTTTTGCAAAGTCGGGATTTTCCGACTTTACGAAATTATTTACATCGGAATCAGTAATCAAATCATCAATCCTATTCGCGTAAACAGCCGAATTCCAAAAGAAAATTTAAAATATCAATATTACATAGTTGCGCATGTTATTTTATTTTACCTATTATACCTTTTAACCATCGATGAAATTTACTGATATTTTTTTTAATATAATCCAAGGTTTTGAATTTGGTGTAGTTTGAGGTGGGTTCGTTGCGAAAATCTTAAAATTAGCGTTAGCTCTTGTAAACAATTCAGATTGATGAGCATTTTCGAAGTCTCCACTTGACCTCGGAAACTCTATCATTTTGATAATCTTATTATCTTCGAAAAACACAATTTGATTAATGTCTTCACGAATATCAATACGGGAATGCTTAATGGGCTTCAAACTGATATTGTGAGTTTTTTCAATACGATTAATGTTTGTATACGGAGGAAGGATAAGCAGTTTATCCCATTTAAAGTTTATCAGCTTTCCAAGTTCAATCTTTCCCCCGATATTTCTTGACACTTCCTTTTTTAAAAGCAATACTATATGATGATCATTATTTACCTTATTACAACTTGTTGCTAAAAGGAAACCTAACATAAGGACTGTAAGCGTAAACCGTGAGGAACTTTTAATCATATCGATACAATTCTATTAATCAGACATTTACCCATCAGCATATATTAAAGACTTTATTTATTGGCTTTTGTTACAAAATATCTTACGTGGGTTCTCATGTAAAGCATTTTTTCCTTGGTCAACTCATATCTGACGTGTTTAAACCTTATTCGAATAGTCTTGTACACTTCTTCTAATCAGGATAACTTTTAGATCAAAATACTTTCGGAGAATTTGATTGATGCAACGTATTTCATAAAAGTGCAGCTTCTCATCAATTACACAAACTACCTATGATTTGGAAATATAACTGTTAAGCGGCCAGCCCGATAAAGATCTGTGAATTTGGGCTCCAACCCTATCCTATTGCAGAAAAACTTGTAAGCCTAACTTTAAGTGTTTAGCTTAGTAATACTAAAAACAAACGCTTTCATGATCAAATGTTATTACCTGTTGTTATTGATCATTATATTAAATGCTGCAAGTTCTGCTGGTCAGCAACCCACGCTTGCAGATGGTATTGAATCTAATCATCAAAAAAATTTAAGTTTAAAACTGGAGCAGTTTCTTCAGGAGCACCCGAAAGAGAAAGTTCATGTCCACTTTGATAAATCAATTTACGCGATTGGCGATACCGTTTGGTATAAAATTTATCTTGTTAATGCCTACAATAATCAGTTATCTGCTTTAAGTAAGCTCGTGCATGTTGAAATCGTAAACGGTGAAGGCCAAAGTCAAAAATTACGGCTTCCGGTAAATTCCGGTATGGCAAACGGATATTTGGTTTTAAGCCCTCAAAAGTTTAATCAAGGAAGCTATCCATTTAATGTTCACACCCGTTTGATGGAGCATGGCGCTCAGAAGATTTATACTTTTAATTTAAATATTGGCATAAAAGGGAATGCTGATTTGCCAACTGCCTCCAGTGAGGTTGCTTCACTTCAATTCTATCCTGAAGGCGGCACGTTGGTTGCCGGGCTGAGGTCGAAAGTCGTGGTCAAAAGCCAGGATGCCGGGGGTAATCCTATCGCTGCAAATGGCTATGTGATAGATGAAGGAAATCATAAAGTTGCCGAGTTCGCAACCGAAAAATCCGGGATGGGCATGTTTGCATTATCGCCCAAACAGCAAGGAAAATACAGCGCTGTTTTAGAAAAAAGCGTTGCAAACAGGCGCTTTGAACTGCCAAAAGTAAAGGATAAGGGCTATGTACTGGCTGTAAACAGCACTAATGAAGATACTTTAACGGTAAGAATATCCAAAACGATGACAGTCCAGGATGAGGTGCGGGTGGTTTTTCAAGCCAATGGAAATATATACCATGTTATACCCGTATCGATTGTCTTAGGATCATCAGCACTCAAAATCCCAAAAGCTTTACTGCCTTCGGGTTTGAATGAGGTAGCACTTTTTTCAATGGAGAACACCTTGCTTGCGAACCGGTTTTTATTTGTACCAGAAAAGCAATCATCGAAGCAATTATTCCTGGATCGAAATGAATATGGTACCCGTGAACCCGTTAAAATCAAGCTCAACATATCTGATGACACGGGTGTCGGGCTTGTAGGAGGCTATTCTATTGCTATAGCCAAAGCAGATGAGCCCCTCGAGGAAAATAACAGTCGCTGGTCAATCTGGTCAAGCCTGATTCTCAATGAAACAAATGAAGACCAAAGCATTGATTTTGATCCTCAGGCGCAAACGGGAAAAGCTGCGCTCGACATGCATCTCATTACACAAAGGTTGGGTTCCTTTTCCTGGGATGAAATATTTACAGACAACCAACCCCCGTCCCCATTTACAGCAGAACGAAGCTTATCCATTGGCGGAAAGGTACTGAAAACAGATGGCAAGCCGATGGCTGGCGCAAAACTGAGCCTTTTTGCGGCAAAAAATATGATGCTGATTGATACTGTTGCCAATGAAAATGGCATCTTCAAATTTGAAAACTTCAGCGTTTTAGATAGTACGGAGGTGGTGATCAGGGTAACCAACCTGGGCAATGAAAAAAATGTTCAGATTATATTGGAAGAGGAAGTGAGTAGCATTGAAGATGAAGCCACTTATTTACCAAACGCGAACGGAACCAAAGCAGCAAAAAGCGAAGGATCAAATCAAAACCAACCTCATCCTATCCAATCAAAAGAGAAAGTTAATGAATTAAAAACAGTTGAAATTGCCGCCAAACGTCGGCCCGTCATTCCTGGTTCGGTTTATCCTTTCGCGGCTGCACCTCCAGATTATACCATAGAAGCTGAAGAGCTGCACAAGATTATAAGTTTAACTGATTACCTGAGGAGTAGGTTTATAGGAATAGTTGTAGTAAACAATAAGGTAATGGGAAGATGTGCAGGTAAAGAAGGACCTATGTTGATTTTATTAAATGGTCAAAATATCGAGGATTTATCTTTTGTCAATCCGAGATCGCTAACTGGGGTACAAATTATCAAAGGTGGTGTGACAGCAGCGGGCATGGCAAACCAATTTGGCGAAAGTTTGTATGGTCAGGGGGTATGCTTTGGCATAATCTTTCTTACCTCCAATCATCATAATCCAAACTTCGCAAAGGTTACTGAGCAAACTACGGGTATCATTCGAAAAAAAATTCCAGGTTTTGCTGCTCCTAAAGCTTTTTCTAGTCCTAACTATGCGATTAAGAAAGTCGACATTGCCAAAGATCTTCGTGATCCTTTATTTTGGAAACCTGATATCATTACAGACAAAGAAGGCATGGCAACATTAGACTTTTATACCGCTGATGAAAAAGGCAGGTACCAGGTAACGTTAGAGGGGATTGGCATCAATGGTCAAATTACGCGGGAAGTGGCTTTTTTTACTGTAAAATAGACGAGGTATAGCTTTAAAAACTATTGAGAAGCGTAAATCCTGATTTTATTTATTTGAAAGATCATGTAAAGGATGTAATCACTGGCATATAAAACACTTGTATCCATAATCCTAAGTCAAACCCAGTATACGATCGTTATCAATGTAGTCAACGAAACCTTTATCAGGAAAGTAAAATCAATAATACGCTGTCGTTAAGTGATTGCTTTCGTATGGATTCAAAACAGAGAAAAGCAAGTCTGTTAGCAGAAATACACGTTTAAATTGGTGTAGATATATTTTTGATCTTCCGTCGCTTGATTGCACCCCTGAATGCCCTGAGTCTTTGCTCAGTGATGAGTTAATTGAAATTGTGTGGATTTTCTGTAAATTTAGGGCAATTAAAAAGTAATCATGGCCAAGATATTAGTAGTTGAAAACGACGCCGGAAATGCTAACGTGCTGCATTTGGAATTAACAGAACAATTGCATCGGGTGAAAACAATTAATGATGCCGCCTTATTAGAGAAGATGATTGATCAATTCCATCCGGAACTTATTGTAATGGATATTTTGCTCGATCAATGTGATGGAAGACAGCTTTGTTTTGATTTGAAGAGATCAGTTAAGACTGCGCACATTCCGATATTACTCATCACTGCAATGTTAGAATCCCAAATATATACTGTCCCGATTGTTGCTGATAAAGTGATGCTAAAACCGTTTGACTATGATGAGCTTGCTCGGACAGTTAATAGTCTTCTAGCCACATCATAAATTTTTAGCTCATCGGTTTTTCCTATTTTATTGTTTATCAATAATTATTTTAGGCATTAGGTTTTGTTTCATCCAGGCAGCAACCATACCTATACCGCGCTTTAGGGCAGACTGGAATGGATTATTAGCCATCGCTTAACTTCCTAGATAAGGGCTTCGATTGAAATAATGATTATCCTTCCCACCATATAAACAACATTTTATCCAAATAAAAATTTTTTCAACACGAATCAACATATTTTTAAATGGTGTTCAGATAGACACCCATCGAATAAAAAGCTATGACGGGAAGTACTATCATCTAAACCATGGCAGCTTGTTGATGATGAAACCTATGATGCGGAACGTGCAAGCAAATCTGCAGGAACCACATACTATGGCGGCACCTGGATTATACATTTGGTAACTAAAAAAGAAATTAAAACGTTATGCTACCTGCTTCCTGAATGTTTCGAAAAACAATGCCCAGAAAATAGAAACAAACAAGCCGCAGTACAGATCGAACGGCTCTTTAACAAATACTATCCTACGTTCACCCGCTTAGGATATTGATAGTCAAGCTTCGAGTTGGCCTGAAATCGGTTTTAAAATTGACATCACCACCCATCTATTTTGATAGACATAAAAAGTGAATGAAATTATAAACCCTAACTAATTTAGGTCAAGAGATACTTTGCAGAGCAGGTTCAAATTTTGTTAGTTGTTAAACAATCCTTTCGAACAAAGTGGGGTAAAGATTGACAAATCCGCTGTCGTCAACATCAAGGTCTGCTTCAAAATCTTTTGGAATGTTTTCGTAGTGATAATTAAGGTCAGAATTTTTGCTGTACTTTTGTTTTACCGCTTCAATTGATCCTTTAAAAATGTCGACATACATGACTTCTATCGTCTTTTTCTGATGAGCAATAAAGTTCAAATGATTGATTGGCAGCGTATTGGTGAAGGGTGTCAATGAAATATCTATAAAGTTGAAGTTTCGGAATAGCGGCTTCATTTCTCCGTTTATTGACCAATCACTATTAATTTTTTCTCCCACTATCCTTTTTTTATTGTTATTGACCTCAAACTCTATTTTAAAACTGGTTAATGTCCAATCTTTCGCAATAACCAATGAATAATCTACCCAATAAAATTTATCTTCAAAAGTTCCGATGATTCTAGACTTCACTTGCAGGTTGTCATTCGTTTCAGACAACTGGAAATATTCAAGAGCCTTATAATAAATTCCTTTCCAAATGATTGTTTTCATAGTATTGATTGCTATCGCATGAAATTGATTTTGCGTTTTTAGATTCGGCCGGAACCACGCTAGCCTGCTGGTCTAAATGTCACTGTAACGATTTTCGAAAATAAACACAGATTCTCCAACTGTTGTTTGACCAATAGCGCTGAATCAGGTTCTATCGAAACTTTAATTGGGTTACTAATCAATCAGCCTTAGAGCTGCCTTTTAAAACCCTTGTAAGCGCAGGAGCCCCACCCGAATTGTTAACAATAATATAACCTTGCAATCGCCATTTCTTTATACCTTCGCATTTCATTTTAGAAGATCTGAATAGTGCATACCCTAAGACATTTAAAAAAATGACATTTAAAAACATCCTTATCTATTCGGGGTTCGTTGGAATCCTGTCGTTATCGGCTTGTTCAAAAAAAACAGCGGTTGAAGAAGAAACACCTGTCACGCCACCAAAGGCACCTACGGCCTATGCCATTACTGAAACGTTCGAATCGGGTACGAAAGGAGCCTATGCTTTAGACAGTGTTCAGCTGTTAACCGGAAAATGGACCATGAGTGATGCCCTTATCGGCAACCTTGCTGCAGATGCTAAAAATGGTGCAAAATCTGTTAGGTTGAGAACAGGCTACCTGTCTATGAATTTTGACGTAGCGGGTGCGAAAATGATCTATGTGTCGCATGCCAAATACGGCACAGACGCGAATTCTACCTGGCAGCTTCTGGCCTCCACGGATGGTGGTAAAACCTATGCTCAGCTCGGTTCAGATATTGCTGAAACCAGTACGACTTTAGTAACAGATTCGTTCAAAGTGAGCAGCACCGGTAAAATCCGTTTCCAGATTAAGAAGGCAGGCACCACCAGGATCAATATCGATGACATTATTTTCAAGGGCACTGGCGATCCGGGTATTACGGTAGGTGCACCAGATACCGATCCTGTGGATAATGGAAACTCCACCAATCCAACACCCGGAAGAGGAACGCCCGAGGCAGGTGCAGATGCGCCCCCGGCAGGTGGAGACAATTCAAACTTATTATTTGGCAATCCTTCAGGTGCGATGGCAACAGTGGTTTCAGCGGAAAACTACCTGATCGATCAGAAATATTATGTAGAAAGTTACAGCATGACCCGTGGCATTCCAAACTGGTGAGCTGGCACTTAGATCCAAATAACTTCAATGGTGCCGCAAGCAGAAAAGATGATTTCGCTGCATTCACCGGCCTGCCAGCCAACTGGTACCAGGTGCAAAGTAACAGCTATTCAGGCTCAGGTTTCGATAGGGGGCACAATTGTCCAAGTGGCGACCGTACCAGTTCCAGTACCGCTAACTCAGCAACTTTTCTAATGACCAATATGATCCCTCAGGCTCCAAACAACAACCAGAAAACCTGGGAGTCTTTTGAAAGCTACCTTCGTGGCCAGGCATTGAACGGTTATGAGGTTTATGTGATCATGGGCAGTTATGGTACCGGAGGCATTGGTTCAGCGAGTGCATCGGTAGTGAATAGCATTAACAATGGAAAAGTAACGGTTCCGGCAAACGTTTGGAAGGTAGCGGTACTTTTAAAAACAGGCGATAACGATTTAAGCCGGGTGACTTCTTCCACGCGGGTAATTGCCATCAATACACCTAACATTAACAGCACCAGTGCAAGCTGGAAAGATTATATTGTTTCTGTTCGCGACATTGAAGCTGCAACAGGTTACAACCTGCTGTCCAACTTATCAAAAAACATCCAGGACGTGGTGGAGAAGGTGAAAGATAGTGGGAACTAATCAACCTATTGAACGGGATTAATTGATCCGAGTAACAGTTAACTAATAAATTTAAAAATGGGGGAATGTTAAAAGCTTCCCCCATTTTTATTGGTACTTCCTGAAGGCAATTTGAATAAGGGCTACGCCTTTTTATTGTCTTTGCCGGTAAGAAAAGGTCGAGTCGAATCTTCCATTTAACCAAGCACTTTGCCAAAATTATAATCCCGCAAGAACAAATCGAATTTGAATGCGCTAACTAGGGATGTAAGCTAAAAATATACCAACTCTATAAATAAGGCGAATATAAATGGGTCTTGAATGTTTACGCATCGAGAGCTAATTATTTGGGTTTGTCTATCTCCTGTACAATGCAAGGTACTTTTGAAGCCCTTGGCGCGCCTGGTGGATATGCGTTTTTACTGTTCCTAGTGGTATATCCAGCTGCTCAGCTATTTCTTCGTATTTATATCCTTCAAAATAGAGCTGAAAAGGAATACTGTATTCCGCTTTAATTGACGCCATCGCTCTATTGATATCTTCCATAGCAAAAGTAGAATTGGCGGTATTTGTGGCGGCGCTTTTAGTCAGGTTGGCATCACTGATTTCATCATCTGTAGTGATGAGTTTTTTTGTTTTTGCAGCTTTTCTGAATTCGTTGATGAAGGTATTTTTCATAATCACATAAAGCCAGCCACGAAGGTTTGTGCCTCGATCAAAGTTATTGCAGAACCTCATTCCTTTGATTAACGTTTCTTGAACTAAATCCTTGGCATCGTCTTCATCATTGGTGAACTTCAATGCATGATCGTATAAATGTTTGGAGTATTTACTAATCGTATGTGAGAATTCTGATTGATCCATGGCTAGGAGATTTAAGGTTTTATCTGAACGAATAAGTTCAATAATGGTTTGACATCATTTGAAAAAACAGTATAACTATCGGATTTACTACAGACGACAAATAAGATGGAATGATTAAAATCCACTCTCAGTATGGGGTTTGCTGAAATGGAATGATCTGCACTTACCAGTCTACGCCTGGATCTTTGAAAGCTTATTCAAAAGAGTTTTTTCAGTGAGAACCGATATGGATCTCAAATCTATTTAACTGTAGGATCACGCGGGATGAGCCCAACTGAAAAAAGAAAGAGTGATATTAAACTGAATAGCTGGTCGTTAAGATGGTAAGAATGAACCTGTCATAGTATGGAATACGAAGAGGTTCTCCGTATCCATTAGAAATTTAAAAAAATAACACCACACATGCCAAATTAATCAATAATCTTTAAGTAAATAACCTCTACAAACTTACGGGTCGGTGATAACTTGATACCAATGAACGAAAATAGGCCAATTGTTACGCCTTCAAATATACCTGCTTTGAATGGTGACATGGTATTACAATAAGAATATTTGGGGTTTGTTTGGAGTCATTCTATAACTTCATAGCGCATCAGCTTATAAAGACTTTCGCATTTTGCAGATCCATTACACTGCTCTTTTAGCTCTGTTTTTGTAATCGTCCTTTTCACAAAGGGGGCATACAAGCCGATCAAACAAGTAAAAACCGTGACTAAGGATATCGTAATAAATATATAAAAAACCGGATAGTTTGAAATTTTTAGTTTCATCCGGCAAAAATAAAAAAGTTAATAAAACTACCAACCTGTATCAGGTTCGATCTAATAGGAAACGCAACCGGAATAAACATCCACCTCATCCAGCGCTTCACTAATTACTTAGTTTGGTTGAGGTTTCAGAAAAAGATGCTTTGTCTACCTGGAGATTTAAATGGCTACATGAAGTTAACTGTGATTTGTTTAGCGCATGATAGTAACTATATGTAGCTGAAAAAGGCTATATAACAGGTAACATGTTGTGTTTATTTTTGAATCCCCAAGTTGTATTTAAATATTAGTATATCATGCCTCAAAAATTTTTATTTCTCACGGTGTTTTTAATTTATTATACAGTGCAATCATTTGCAAGTCAAATACTTTTAATTGGATCGGATTCTAGGGAGCAAGGCAAGCGAGGAAATGCAGATGTAATAATGGTCATAACCGTTAAAGAAAATGAAATAAAGCTCACATCAATTTTGAGAGACACTTATGTCTACATCAAAGGATATGGCAATGGAAAATTAAATGCAACGTATCGACTGGGGGGAAAAGATTTATTGCTGAGCACTATCAATGCAAATTTTAAAACAAATCTATCTCAGACTATAATAACAGACTTTCGTAATACAGCAGACGTCATCGATAAATTTGGCGGAGTGAATTTGCACATTGATAAGGGTATCCATCAATATGTTAATCGCTATATCGATGAGCAAGCATCATTGAAAGGAATATCACTTTTGCCGTTGACGAGAACTGGGAACATAAAAATGACCGGTGACCAGGCACTCGCATACGCGAGGGTTAGAGTTGCCGGAACCATGTATGATGATCAATCAAGAGTTGAAAGACAAAAAGATGTGACCAAAGCAGTATTAAATTTTGCAATACAACATAAAACCCAGGCAGCGAGATATTTTTATGATTTATGGTCATTGATTGATACAGATATTAGTATTTCGGTTTTCTGGGATATTTGCAAGACATTTTTAAACAAACACAAAATACCAAAATCCCAAGTTTTCCCAAACTATCAGGCCTACACTAATGAAAGAATTCCAAATGTCGGTTTGGTTTTAAAATTAAAAGACTTTAGGAAAGCTTCAGTTGGCTTGAATAATATGATAAAGTAGGTCAACCAAATGCTGATCATGCTACCTTCAGCAGACAAATAGCGCAAAATGAAAATTTGTTTGTAAAAAGAAGCCATCTCGCGACAGCCCACCTTATTATTAAATAAACGAAAATTCTATTAAGAAAGGGCCACCAAGAATGGCAACCCTTAGATGATCGATAAACTAAACAAATTTTATGATCAACGATTCAAAGTTATGTTATTTATTTTGATGTATCAATTTAAATAATCGTGGTACTTTGAAGCGCTAACATGTTAACCGGCATTACTTATGATTTCTTGAGGTAAAAAACTGTGCATCAAATTCAGCAATGTTTTGCTCACGGGATTTCTTAGCCAATGGGACAATGCCTGATACTTATGTTATTTAATGTAATTTGCAATAGCATTTGTGATGATGTTTCGGCTACCTTTGCAAACCTTTATATTCCCTTTGGATGAGGGCCTGCTGCCGCATAATTCACTTCATTTGGATCTTTCAAATCTACGTTAGCATCGTCAAGGACATCTTATTTTTTGATCGTCCATAGCAATAAAGCATGTAGGAATATATGATTATTTTAGATATGTTCTTTTGGATCCCAAATATGGAATGTAGGTCTTGCGTTAAACCATCAACGATTACAAAATCTTAACGTTCAACAAGGTCGACCCTAGGAGGTTGGGTTGAATTGATGTTTGCCAGTTAATAGTCAAATCCTATTTGCCACCATATATGCTGCCGGATAAGGATGGGTAAGAGGTGAATGTTCATAGTAAAACCAAACACACAGGATGAGCGAGCCGTACCTAGTAGCTAAGCTATCGCTCGATGATTGGTTACCCTAACGTAAGGGATCAATGTAACTATTTCATCAACAAGTTCGTAGAAAAGCTATTCACAAGACAACGGTATACACTTTGGTTTTTCCGTAGATTTGTGATTATGCCAGAACTTCCAGACTTAGCCGTAATGGCGAAAAACCTAATGAAAAAACTTGAAGGCAAAATTGTCAAATCTCTGGAGCTTCACGTATCCAGGAAAACAGTGGCTACTGAAGAAGAACTGTTTGGTGCGCTTGTGGCTCAGAAAGTGAAGTCAGTTACCAGGGAAGGAAAGGAGTTACGCATTAAGATCGGCAACATGATGCTTGGTCTCCATTTGATGTTGCATGGCGAGTTGAGGATAGTCGATGGAGATCCGCCGAAGTTTCCAATCTTCCACTTAAATTTTGGGAAGGAATCGCTTTACCTTACTGATTTTCAAAATCAGGCTCGCCCCATATTAAATCCACCGGAATCGACAGTGCCGGATGCATTGGACATCACGCAAAGGCAATTTGCTGAGTTGCTAATTAAGAAAAAGAGCGATATAAAAACCGTTTTACTCGACCAAAAGTCAATTAGGGGTATTGGCAACGCTTATGCTGATGAAATCCTCTATGATGCTAGTATCTCTCCGCATTCATTAGCCAACAAAGTGCCAGCAAATAAATTGTATAGGTCAATGATTGACGTATTGCAGGATGCGATTGATAAAATCAGTAAGGCCAACCCTGACTACATCACTGGTGAGAACCGGGAGTTTATGAAAATTCATTTACCTAAAACAGATCAGACCAGAAATGGAGAGACGATAATTGTCGATAATAAAGGGAGCAGGAAATCGTATTACGTTGCGGGCCAGAAGGAGTACAGGTAATAACAGCTACAGCAGTAAGACAACTTGAAGAGTGGTTCAGAAATGCGCGACGTCCCGGTATGCCAGTGTTTTTACATACCGTGGTGTAAGTATCTAATTAGGATCTATTCTGGAATTCAGTTTCATACTGTTACGCTTTGAATCAGATGCAAAAAATGCCTTTTCATTTTTTACCTTTAGCAAATGAAGCTAAAAATTGAGAGTGATATTTAAATTAATTAACTTCATATTGTCCATTAATTTTGGACAGAAGATCTTCAAGATCGTATGGTTTTGGAACAAATCCGTCAAAGTATTTGAATAATGGATTTCTGAATTCACTTTCATCACTTACAGCAGCAGAAAATAACAAGATTTTAACATTATCATATTTAAGTTCAAGCTTTATTTCTTCGCAAAGCTTTCTTCCGTTTGCATTTCCTATACTATAATCCATCAGAATTATATCAGGCCCAAATTTGTAAATCAATTGAAACAGCGAATCTACTTCATTCGTTACGACAACTTCATGGCCGCTCATTTCTAATGCCAACGTGGTCGCTTCTGAGATTGCCTCATCATCTTCTACAATTATTATTCTTTTCATAAGTGAATGCAAAGATAAGATTATTAATCTAAGAGGGGGAATTGCTTAAGTTTACCACTCTAAATCTAATAGGTAATTTAGTTTTATACTAAGCAAATTCCCATAGGTTGTAATATAAGTATGTAAGATTTACCGGAATGGTAAGCTGGTAAACTTCGAAATAGCGAATTACCCGTAGAGCAGGATATGAATAAGTTGCAGAATTTACTATCAAAAAGCGGATTTGTGTGTTGAGGATAAAGAAGGGATAATGGATGTTCGGAATTCTTTCTACTGACTAGAATTAACATCTGTGTGGTTATAGCTTCGTTGAAGCTATGCTACCGGAAATATATAGCCTCAATGTGGATATATTTCTTTTAGATATCATGCTGCCTGACGAAAGTGGCCTGACGGTATGTGATTAATTGAAGCAAATAAGCTCACCAGATATGTACTGGTTGTAATGATGAGCGCTGCAAGGCGTTCTGCTGACTTTCAAGGGTCGTGTATGGCTGAGATTTCGTAGCAAAACCATCCGACGTAAATTACCTCTTCAATAGCGCAAGGGTTCAAATACTCAGATAATAACCGATTATCGAGGTAAGGCAAATCTGTTTGGATGATAGGCAACTTAGATAAATTAAAAATAGATTTAAATGATTACCGTACCTATGCCGCCCAATTTTGAGTGATACAATAAATCATGCGAAGTTTAACCACTGCATTTCTAAGAGAGGTCTTCACGCTGCCTAAAGGAATGTCCAGTTCTTCAGCAACTTCTGTATGGGTGTATCCCTGAAAATAAATCAGGTCAACAATTTTCTTTTGTTTTGGCGACAGAGATGCCACAATTTTTTTCATGCCTATCGTATCGGTATTTATGCTTTGAGTGAAGCAGTTCTCAATTTCATTGCATCCACTTTCAAGCTCGTAGGTGTATTTTTGATTTTGCGACGAGCGCTTTCTGATGTGATCAATTGCGCCGTTTCTGGCAATATTCAAAATCCATGTGAAAAGCCTGGATTTATTTGGATCATAACGAGAAATGTTTTGGCTGATCTTCGTGAAACAATCCTGCAGAAGATCTTCTGCAGTTTCCTTCTGTTTAACGATCTGTGTCAGGACCCCCATTAGTTTAGAGGCATACATGTTGTAAAGCTGGTTGAAAGCGGACACCTCACCGAGTTTCAAGCCCGTGATGAGTTCCCGTTCGGCCTTGGATACAGATGACTTAAGAAAAATAATATTAGGAGCAGGGGACATGAAATGCTATTTCTCCTTTAACAATATTCAACAATATTATGTTTGAAATATTCCTGTGAGCTATGGACTATTAACAAACCCGCTTCGGGAATCTTTATTGCTGATAGTCATATTTTTGTTTTCAAATGACGCAGCCCATAAATGTGATGCTAAGTTTTGAAATCGCACTGGATTTACATTAATGCTAATATACAGTCTTTGCATATGCTGACTAGATGGTATAATCTGATACATTTTCAAGGAGTATCAATAAAATTTTTGTAAAAATGTTTTTTTAACTTAGGATAATGCTAAATTTGGTCACCTCAATATTTCACAGAGACGGAGTAGTTAATTTAAACCAAATATATCTTGATGTCTTCCCTAAATAAAATATTGCTTTCTATTGTTGTTTTAATTGTTTTGACAACACATGTTTTTGCTGTCAAGCCGGCCTTTTATTATCAGATTAAGATCTATCATTTTAAAACCGCTGCGCAGGAAAATACAATTGATGCTTATTTAAAATCGGCCTATCTGCCGGCTTTGCATCGCTCAGGTATTAAGGATGTCGGTGTTTTTAAGCCGATCCTTCAGGATACTTCGGACAGGGTTATCTATGTATTTATACCGCTTAAGAAGCTGATTGATTTGGATAAAACCCAAGTTTCGATGGGCAAGGATGGAGCTTATGTTGAAAGCGGAAAACCGTATCTGGAAGCACCATATAACGATGCGCCGTATACCCGTATCGAATCTATCTTATTGAAGGCTTTCGCTGCGATGCCGGAATATGCGCTGCCAAAACTTACTACGCCTAAAAATGAACGGGTTTATGAATTAAGAAGTTATGAGGCTTCGACCGAAGGTCTTTCTCTTAACAAAATTGAAATGTTTAACGATTATGAGGTCGACATTTTTTCAAAGTTGAATTTTAACGCTGTTTTTTACGGGCAGGTCATTTCAGGAAGTAAAATGCCCAACTTAATGTATTTAACGACATTCAACAATAAGGCGGATCGGGATAGTCACTGGGCGGCTTTTGGTCCTGAATATAAAAAAATTAGTGGTCTGCCACAGTATCAGCATAATGTTTCAAAAAATGTAACCTTGTTCCTGTATCCCGCGGATTATTCTGATATTTAAATTTTATGATAATGGTTTATCTTTGCTGCAGTAATAAGTTAACCTACATTTAGTCAGTTTTTTCAAATAGCAAAAAATGCTGTAGGGGTAGGAAAGTACCATTTTTGACGAGCTTAAAGCCATTAGCCGAGAGTTCTTTTTTGACTTGTCTGACGCTCATTTTGTGTTCAGGTTTGATGGCTACGGCAGGATCTTCTGCTTTATATTCTAGCAATAGTAGCTGGCCATTGGGTTTGAGTGCTTTTTTTAATGCTGTCAGGTATGCCGCAGGATATTGCAGTTCATGATAAACATCCACCATGAAGGCCAGATCTATGGAGTTGGCTGGTAAATTTGGTGATTGTTCGTTACCTTTTATCATTGCTACATTGGTATAGCGGTCATCGGATGCCTTTTTTTTGAGAAAGGTGATTGCCTCATCCTGGATTTCTACCGCATATATTTTTCCTTTTGGAATCCGCTGCGCAACCCTAAAAGTGTAGAAGCCGGATCCCGCACCAATGTCTGCTACAATGCTGTTATTTTTCAGCGGCAGGGAAACCAGCGCCAGATTGGTGTTTTCTTCCTTTACCCGGCCGTTCCGCTCTAGCCATTCCACTCCCTCAAAACTCATCACATGGGCAATCTCTCTACCCATATAAACTTTGCCGGTTCCGTTCGCCGATGGTTTTTTAAAAGTGTATGTAGACTGCCCCTGTGCAACGGTGATCTGAACAGCTGTTAAAAGACAAATCGACAAAAGAAGAGATGATAGTTTCATAGTGATAGGCATTTAAGGAGCAGCAAAAAGCAAGGCATCAAAGTTTAAGAATGTTGCTGATTCAACTCCACAATGATGGAATGGTTTTTAGTAGGCAATCTTACGGCTTATTTGTGTGTTGGGTCGGATTTGACTATTATATGTATTTAAAGTGGATATAAGCCAGGTACAGACATTTGTTTGATTCATTAGTTAGTTAATAAGTCTCAGCAGTTTCAGCTGAAGCATTTAACCATTTTTCATGGTCAGACGGAAAGGAATGCATCCGTTGGAAGGTGGAATAATCCTACTTTCCGACTGATTGATGCAGCGTCAGGCTGGGTCATCTTTTGGATTCTCAAATTTGGCTTCCTTTGTGGAGGTCTTGCTTTTCGTGTCCTTGCCAGCTGCTGCTGGTTTAGCTTTTTGTTGCGCATCAGGTTTTGGACGATCTTCTGATTTCTTGGTTTTTTTTGAGTAGACATAGGTATGTTTTTTAGTTCGTCTATTTGTTAATTTGCTACTTAAGCTTTTGCAGCATCACTTCCTTTGCTTTGTTTCTGCTTTTCAGCTTCGTCAGATGTAGGATTAAGTGACTGGTCGCTGTCTGCATCACTGCCACTGATTTGTTCATCAAGATCACTTATGGTGTCATTTACCTCATTGCTATCATAGTTTTCTGCAGGATTGTTAGCGACACTTTCATGAACTTCCTTAAGTTCCTGAATTATTTCTTCTTTTGATTTATTATTTTCCATTTCAGTTATCTTTTCTGTATTAGTTAGACATAAATGACTGGAAAAGGTTTGTTAAAAAAACTAATACTGTTTGATATGATCAGTTTGTAGGACAGGACTTTAAATAAATTTAGATGTGCCTTTATGCAAAGATAGCCATGACAGTGACATTGGTAAGGGAGTGATGCTTTCTGATTCAATTGTGTGTGGGAGTATGTCTGCTCTGATTCCTATTTGCAGAAGTTTCAGTCACTACGAAGTTTCAACCATTTTTTTTATGTTTGGATTCTGAATGAATACTGACAAACAATTTCCTGATGCGGGGTTTAGCGTTGAGCTGATTATCCAGGCCCTTTCCTATTCTCCCGAAGCTACAGCCATTTACTCCAGTGAAGATATGATCATCCGTTTTGCGAATGAAGGCATGCTGGGGGTCTGGGGCAAAACTGCTACGGTGATAGGCAAACCTTTGATGGAGGCGCTACCTGAACTTGAGGACCAGCCTTTTTTTGCACTGCTGCAAAAGGTATGGCATTCAGGTGAAACCTATTCAGTAAAGGATGCACCGGTCCGGGTTTTGAAGAATGGCATATCTACACTGGATTTTTACGACTACGAATACAGGGCACTTCGGGATGAGAAAGGCAAAACCTGGTGTATTTTAAATACCGCCCGAAAAGTCACTTCAAGAAGGGAGTATTTGCAGAAAATTCAGCATAAAGAAGAAAATGAGCAGGCGCTGATTGAAGAGATGGCCACTACGATGGAAGAACTTAGTTCGACTAATGAGGATTTGAACAGGTCATTGAAACTCTTAGGGGAGAGCCGCGAGCATGTGAAAACGATTATCGAACAAGCTCCGGTAGGCATCGCCGTACTTGAAGGACCGGAGCATATTATTGAAATCGCTAATCCGGCGATTCTTAAAATCTGGGGGCGTAAACTTTCTGAAGTGAAGGGGCTCCCGCACGCTGTTGCCCGCCCCGAGCTGATTGGACAACCTGTCAACAGATGGCTAACGGAAGTGTTTGAGACAGGCAAAAGACGTAAAAACGATGAATTTCTTGTGAGGTTACTAGATAAGGATGGTTTACGTGAGGCTATTGTCAATTCGATTTACCAACCTGTATTTTCCTCAGATGGAAAAGTTACGGGAGTTTTGGTCATCCTGGATGAGATCACCCAGCAGGTATTGGATCGCCGTGCCAGTGAAAAAGATCAACAGATGCTTACCATGGCTACCGTCGCCGGCGAACTGGCTACATTCTACTATGAACCGGAGACCAACCAATTTTCAGGCAACGATCTTTTAAAATCCTGGTTTGGTCTGTCTGGCGAAAACAATATGGAGTTGGAGACTGCTGTTTCTGCTATTTTCGAGGAAGACAGAGTGCGGGTAGCAGAAGCCATCACACAATCTTTCAATAGCAGTGACGGGCATTATTTTATTGAATACCGTATTTATCATCCGGGTGACCCCAAAGACAGGCTAGTCCAGGCAATCGGAAAGGTGTTTTATAATCACAATGGAAAAGCCACTTTGAACGGCACTTTGAGGGATATCACTGAGCAGAAAAAGGATGAACAGCGCAAAGATGACTTTATGGGCATGGTTAGCCATGAGCTGAAAACCCCGTTAACCTCCCTGAATGCCTACCTCCAACTGATGCAGCGTACCGCAATGCTCACAGGCAATACCTCTCAGCAAAATATTATTGAAAAGTCGACCAGGCAGGTACGTAATATGACAGCTATGATTAACAGTTTTCTAAATATCTCACGTCTCGATTCGGGAAGAATGCTTGTTAACAAAACACCTTTTGATCTGGGATTATTAATGAAGGAGCTTGAAGAAGAAACGCTTTCCATCATTCACACTCACCAGATTTTTTTCGAAAAGGTAGCATCCGTAGAGCTAAACGCGGACAGGGAAAAAATCGCACAGGTGCTCCACAATCTGATAGGCAATGCGGTTAAATATTCCCCTATGAATACCGCTATAACCATATCATCCTCCAGCATCATCAATGAAAGGGTGAGCATCACGGTTGAGGATAAGGGAATGGGCATTAGTGAAGCAGACCAGGAGCAGATATTTGAACGGTACTATAGAATCAAAAACCCACAGCTTGGGTCTATCGCTGGCTTTGGCATCGGTCTTTACTTATGCAAAGAGATTGCTGAGCTTCATCAGGGACGAATTATTGTGGAAAGCACGATCAATAAAGGATCTGCATTTACACTGGAACTTCCTTTGTGATCATCTGGCTGATCTTGAACAAAAACAGTTGTGTTTGGATGCTAAAGAAATTGTAGACGCTTAAATCGGTTGTAGTTGTACCAAGATTTGATTTCGTCTGGCTGATCCTAAGTTGGTTAATATACTGAAGTATTTGCTGATAACTACCGTACGAAGTATGCACCGTTTGGTTTAGATAATTCCTAAATGGCACCTAACACGGCAGAATTGATTGATTCAATAAAAATATCATTCTTAGCTGATTAGCATGTATGCGCACATTTCCTCAGTTTTTTGCCAACAAATTGTGGATAGAAAATATTGATCACTTTCCCAGGGATTCCTAATTTCGTACACCAAACATGATGATAGCACTCGATTACCACTTCAAGGATATTTATGGAAACTTCCGCCACTTTATACTTTTTCAGAACCCGGGTGATGACCTGTGGTGTGTGCGTGATGAAAATGTATTGCTCGCCCGTTTGTCCAGGCTAAATGGCGTATGGAGGCAATTGTCGGGTGAAGTGTTGCCAAACGGTTTCATCCAGGCAGCAGGTACTTTTATTCAACAATATTATTATG
The DNA here is from genome assembly GCF_000258495.1 of Pedobacter agri PB92. Classification (GTDB taxonomy): domain Bacteria; phylum Bacteroidota; class Bacteroidia; order Sphingobacteriales; family Sphingobacteriaceae; genus Pedobacter; species Pedobacter agri. The sequence goes on along the minus strand of NZ_AJLG01000019.1, from coordinate 15,188 downwards.
ATTCAGTTCCACTTCGGATCAAGGAACGCTGGCCAGGTATCATCAGTACTGTGGAAAAGAAATCAGATAATGAAATCTCCGTTGTTTGCAAACCTCAGGTGAACCTGAGAACCTTCCAATCTATTTTCTGTAAGCATGTGAAGCGGATTTTCCAACAGGATATTGCTATGAATTTAACGGTGTACAGTTATAATTTCGCGGAGGACTTCACTTATAAGCTGGAAGTGAAAGCAAAGAAGGAACTGCGTTCGGTGTAAAATTCAGCTGATTTTTAGTTTGCTTTATCCAGACAAATTTTTCGTGCTCGCAAATATGATAATTTGCTGAGTATGCCAAAGGCATATTTTCCTTATATAATAGCGGGTCCATCACATCTTGATCAGTTCAGGAAAGTTGACCAGCAACCATTATCGTTTTGTTGCTAAAATTTTGTATTTAACGTTCACTTCTGACAGTATACATAGCTTAGCGGTGTTTAACATTCGGGAGTATCACACAGCCTTCTTCATGGTCTCCAACCGCTTCATATTCTCCAGCGACAAAGAAAAGTCCACCAAGTGCAGCACTTATAGCATCAATCTCATCATGGCTGATCCGGGCTTTGGAGAAAGCGCCCTTTAGACCCATCTCAGCAAGCCCTGTTACCAATTGCTTAATATCTTTCTGTTTCCTGGGAAGACCAAGTATGTCCTGAACGCCGCCTGGAAAGCTTTCTATCACTTGATAGCCCAATATCCTGAACTCGCCTGCTAAGTTAATGCCTCTTAAGGTAAGCTTTTGCATACTTTGGATCAATGGCGGATAAGATCTGATTCCTTTTTTTAACATCTCACGTTCACAAGCCCTTGTGATCCCATAAATTTGCCTTCCAGGATCATCATCGTAGACTGAAATCCGACCTCTTGGCAGTGAGAGAGGAGAGTCAATCGCAATAATTCCAGGATTCATCTTTACAGTTTCTTCAATCAGCTCATCATTCTTGAAGATTTTTCTCGTACTCACATCTCCATTCTGAATGACTGCCCATCCTGAAGCTTTATTTTCTGATCCTGTTAAATCAATCCCAACAACTGCTGAGTCGTTTAATTTAATGAGTCTTTCCAGAATTGCTTTATTATCTGTAACCAAAATGCCAATCGAAATTTATAGATTGTTTGTGACGGTAAATATAACATAAAAAAGTCCTCAGCTTTCAAAACTACTGATCGATGCTACCCAGCACTCGTATTGTTAACATCAGGCTGAGAATATTGGATTTCCAAAAATTCCACAGATAGCTTTTTCTTTTTTAAAGGTTTAATTAAACATATAATCCTGAATATTAAAATATCTGAGTTCATATTGAGTTCATTTACAGTTCAATATAGCCCAATATAGTTCAAAAATTTCCAATCATTCAATTCGTGAATAGGTTTGTGTCGAGACACTTAGTTAGCTGATTTAGCTGCTAGTTAGATATAGGCCTATCGGAGGTAATAGCATAAACTGCTTTAACCGTGGTCAATTGGATCTTTGACATTTGGGAATGAAGCATTATTCTGCGAGGAGCGGAAAATCCTGTGAAGTTGAGATGATATCAATATATGAAAGCGCAGGGGCAGGCGACGGCCCGGTCTGTATGGACTGACGCGAGTAATTCCGGATTACCTTTTTTAAGCACATGGTTTGTTTGTGTTTTGGTTAAGGTGGGAGGGGCCGGGAGGCCCCTTTTTTTATGCCTTGATTTTAGGGTTTGTTCAGATTTTCTTTGTCGGTTCTTTTAAGAGGAGAAGCTCGGTAATATGGATGAGGTACTGTTTGTTTTTTTATTGGCAAGATGTCTTTTTGTCGGACAAAAAGAATCTTGCCTTTATCTCTTCGCGGGATCCGCTCATCATAAAGGGTGAAGGAAACTCGCAACTCGTTCCCTTTTTGAACTTTCATATAGGTTGTAGAAGTTAATTTAGGAGGATAGCAGATGAGATATAGGGGTAGGCCTCCATTAGTTTCTGGCAAACGCATCAAAAAAATAGATGTCCGGTTTACGGAGGAGGAGTTTGACCTGATCCTGGCAATGGAGAAAGCCTCAGGGATGAAAAAAGCGGATCTGATCCGTAAAAAGGTCCTCTCTGAAGGAGAAAGAATGGTGATAGATTCAAAATTAATGATGAACAATTTAGATGTGATAGGCCTGGAACTTTCAAGAGCTGGAAATAATATTAATCAGCTCGCACGTTATGCGAATATTCTAAATCAGGATGGACTGCTATCAGGTGTGTTGGTGGACAGGTTGCTGTTAGAGCTGCGGAAATACAACAAAATTAAGATGAATCTCGAACGATTGATGAGAAAGCTCATCAGGTTGCTGGGTAGCTAGCTAATGTGATGGCCAGATAGTTTAGTATTTTGTTGTTTTGTTAGTTAGCAAGTTTGCTACTGAGTTATTTTGTTAGCCTAATCAATTGTTCTCCTGATATTCAGTGAGCTGATTAGTCATTTAGCTTACTCAGCAGGTTGCAAGGTCATTTGCTAGTTTGTTAGCTTTAGTGCGGTCGATGTTGCGCTTTAACGAACTAAATAGCTTGATCACTATCAATCCTGATCTGAAATTAACAAATTCATTTGCTATTACTATAACGCGATATCTGATGAGCTGGCTAAGATGAGATCCTGATATTAAAATCTTAAGCGATATGATTGTCAAGATACTTAGTCCATCTGCCAGCTTTGCCGCGGTACGGTATAATACAGATAAGGTCGACCGGGGGATGGGCGAGCTGATGGTGGCCAGAAACTTTCGCGCCATGGATGCTCTTTCTGATATCCGTCCTCAGGACTATATCAATTACCTTAAACATTTGGCCGCTGGAAACAGCAGGATTGCCAAACCCCAGTTTCACGCGGTCATTTCTGCGGACGGTAAATCTACTTCTGCTCAGGAACTTTCAGTTTTAGCTGAACGCTGGCTGGAGAAGATGGGTTATGGCAAGAATCCTTACCTGATTGTTTTTCATGGCGATACGGATAACCATCATGTGCACCTGGTTTCTTGCCGTGTAAACCGGGAAGGAAAAAAGATTTCGTCGGGGTTTGAGCGGATCAGAGCAGTAGCAGCATTGAATGCTTTGCAGGGTATTGATCCGGAGGTGGTCTGTAAAAAGGATATCAGTTCGGCGCTTGCTTATCAGTTTTCAACCCTTGCTCAGTTTAAATTGTTGTTGGAAAGCAGTGGCTATGATCTTCGTGAGGCTGAGGGAAAGCTGGAACTTTTCCGTTATGGCAGGGTGCTGGGAAAGGTTGATCTTAATCTGATTCATTCCAGGTTTATGGCTTTTGATAAAAAGCGGGCCAATCAACTCAGGCAAATTTTTCTTAAATATCTTCCTGTTCATTTCCCCCGGCTGATTCCGGTCCCCATTTCTGATTACCGGTCTGTTGCGCCGATTCGGTATACTTCGGACTTTGCCGCCTTTGCATCGGAAAAGCTTGGATTTGAGCTTGTTTTTCATAGCGCTAAGGGCAAGCTTCCTTACGGTTATACGATCATAGACCACGCCGGCCAGCGGGTTTTTAAAGGCGCTGAAGTGATGCCGCTAAAAGATATGCTCGCGGCAGGAGTTTCCCAGGAGTCTACTGAGCTAAATCGGGTGGATCACATTATTGATCAGCTTATAGGAAAGCAGGATACCGGGAATTTTGATCCTGGCAATGGTGATGAACGCTCCGGTGAATTGGCGGCTGCCGAAACAGGTGCGGATGATATGGGCCTACTGGAATTGAGAGACGATATCGATGATGAGGCCATTCTTGGCCGCAACCGGGCCAGAAAGGGAATGGCCAGGACCAATACCAGATAATTAAATTTTTACTGATATGCTTATATTAATAGGAAACCAAAAGGGCGGTGCAGGGAAAAGTACGCTTGCGCTGCTATTAGCTAATTTTTTAACGATGGTCAAAAAAAGAAAGGTGACGGTAATTGATATGGATTATCAGCAGTCTCTGGCCCAAAAATACGAGAAGGGAAAGGTGCTGGACAATGAAGCGCCATATGAAGTGATCGCGGCCGGGCTGGAACATTTTCCCTCGATGTATACCGTACTCAGTGCCAAGCCTGAACATATTGTAATTATTGATCTCCCCGGGAAACTCGATGATGATGGACTGTTGCCGGTGTTCTCTTCAGCAGAACTGACCCTTTGTCCTTTTTCTTATGATGAACTGAGTTTTGATTCAACGATTCTTTTTTCGGTGGTTTTCCGCAAGATCAATCCTGATGCGCCACTAGTCTTTGTGCCCAACAGGATCAAGGGAAATGTCAAATATGAAACGCAAAGCGAGGTAGAACTGCAGCTTTCCAGATTTGGTGAGATATCAGCCGCAATTGCTGACCGTATTGATTTCCAGCGGACCAATACCTTTCAGACGCCAATGATGATTTTTCCACTGATCTTGCCGGTCTTTGAAAAGGTCTATGAGCGTTATCTGGAGGTTAAGCCTGCTTGACTTTTTTTAATATTTTAAATGGTTCAATATGAAGACACAAATGAAATCACTCGCTGATGAACTCAGAAAGAGTATCGGAACGGGGGAAGTGATCCCATCAAACAAAGATCCGGTGGTTGGTGCTAAAGGAAAAAAGGTGGATGCTACTAAAGATGACCCGGTATCGGGTAAGGGTAAGAAAGCTTCGGATATCATTTCGCGGATCAGGGAATTCGATTGTAGCGATCAGAAGCATTTGCTTCATCCCAGGCTGGATGCCCGCACGGTAGCTTTGCTTGGCCGGCTGAAGCTGGCTTCGGGTCTGGATATGAATAGGGTGATCGCTTTTTCGATTGTCTACCTTTTTGAAAGGCATCCCGAGATTAAAAGTTTTATTAAGGAATCTCTTGAAAATTTTGAATGATGAGTTGGATCAGTTTTTTAACATGGATACTGGGTATCTACTTTTTTTATTATTCCGCCAATATCGGTTTTGATTTACTAAAAGTAAGGCGGTCGGTTGATGTAGGCGATAATACTCTGATATCAGTCAAGGTAGATACGGAGGATGAGACGATGTTCCCGGTCAAGGTGAGTGATGGGGAGGAGATCGATTATTTTATTGATGAGGGTGATACCTTCGTGCCGGAGTCGCCCATTTATTCCTCTGCCGGGGTGAACATCAGACAACTCTTTGAACTGGCCCGGTCAGAAAGTATAGAGTTTACGGGCAAGGTAAAATATTAACATTTCGTTGGGAGGTGGTTATGGAAAGTCTTTGGGTTATTTTGGCAGGAATGCCGGTTCAGGTTCTACTGATTTTACAAGCAGGAGCTGGTAATGGAATAGCTGAGCTGCAGCAGGCGGAAAGCTTCCTGCACGGTTCGTTTTTTCTTTTCGAGACCTCTCTTTCGTGCTTGCAGGTTTGATCGCTATAGCAGGTGCCGTCAGCGTTTATCATAAATGGCAGATGGGGAAGGATGTGAGTATGGATGTGCCGGCCTGGTTTTTCTCCTCACTTTTTGTATTGGTCCTGGGACTGATGGTTGCCGGCTTCTTTGGTCTTTAAGTTGGTTGGGTTTTAATTGGTTGGTTCGTTTTAATTTTTTGCTGCTACTCCGCGGCTTTTTTTGTGCCCTGATTTTTCTATTGGGGTGAGGTTTAAACTTAAATTTTTTGATAATGAAAAAGATGAATGTAGTAAGGCTGTCTTGCCTGTTGGTATTAATTTCTGTTTTTGGTGACTTGTTTGCACAAAGCGGGGTGACGGGATTGAATACGGCCACTTCTACCCTGAAGACTTATGTCGATCCGGCCACAAACATCGCACTGGTGATTGGCGGGATCGTGGGAATTGTTGGTGGGATCAGGGTGTATTCGAAGTGGAACAGTGGTGATCAGGATATCAATAAGGAACTGATGGGCTGGGGCGGATCCTGCCTGTTTCTGGTGCTGAGTTCTTTGATTGTGAAGGCCTTTTTCGGTTTGTAGCATGTCGAGGTCATTTCCGGTCTATAAGGGGCTGCAAAAACCGATGGTTTATAAGGGTTTCAAGGGAAAGTTTATCTATTGGGCAGTAGGCCTGCTATTGAGTGCACTGGTGATCGGCGCTTTGACGATGGCGATCATTAATATGTATTTAGGGGCGGTGGTTATGGCCGGGATCATTATTTCTGGTTTTTTTTATATCGGTGCCCGCCAGAAAAAAGGGCTTCATGATAAAGCTTTTTCTATGGGTGTTTTTTATCCTGTTAATCAACTTTCTAAAATAAACAGATATGCAAAAGCAAAATGAATTCAGGGTGCCTTATCTGGGCATTGATTTATCTGCGGACATGGATCTGCTTTACGGAATGAATGGGGAGTTCTCGGTATTGATACGAATGGTTAATCCGGTTTTGAGATATAGCGGGGATGCTTCGGGTTATAATGCATTTCATTCGCTGTTCCTGGGGATTTTAAAGATGTTGGGCGAAGGTTATGTATTGCAGAAACAGGATGTGTTTTTCAGGGCACTTTATGCAGGCGGGGAATTGGGGGCTGGTTATTTAGACGAGACCTATTTTGCCCATTTCCGTGGACGGGAATACATTGGTTTGGAAACCGTATTTGTGCTGACCAGGCAGGTACCTCGCGGCAGGTTCTATGTGTATGATCCGGCGCTGCGAAGGGATTTTAAGCTGATGGTCAATAAGATAATGGGAGTATTGGAGCAGGCAGGCTGTTTACCAGTGTTACTCAGGGAAAAAGAAATTAACCGTTATGTGATGCGAATGCTTTCGCTTAACTTTTCAGATGGGAATCTGGTGCTGGATAACTTTAGTCCCGGTGACCATGAGGTGGGTATGGGAAAGCGGGCCTTTCGGTCGGTTTCATTAATTGATATTGATCAGATCAATCTGCCTGCTTCGCTTTCTACTTCAGGCTTTCTCTCGGCAGCTGATGCATTATCCGGCTTTCCTGCTGATCTTTTACATTTTTTGTTTAAAGTACCGGATTTTTCGGTTATGGTATTTAATCAGGTGATCGAGGTGCCGGCGCAGCCATCACTGCTTAGGGGCTTGGAGCTTAAGCGAAAGCGCCATTCAGGTATACCTGATCCTGCGAACCAGATTTGTGTGGAGGATATTTCCTTGCTGCTGGATGATGTGGCCAGGGATAACCGCTTATTGGTACATGCACACTTCAACGTGTTGGTTTGCGCAGATAAGCATAAACTATCCAGGGCCTGTAATTTTCTGGAATCTGCACTTTTTCAGATTGGCATCATCCCTTCAGCAAATGCTTATAACCAGATGGAACTTTTCCGGACGGTGCTGCCTGGAAATTCAGCGGAGCTGAAAAAGTATGATTGGTTTCTGACCACGGCCGAAGCTGCCCTGTGCTTATTTTTTAAAGAGTCGATACCCAAGGATGAGGATTCTTCATTTTTGGTCCGCTTCACGGACCGACAAGGGATCCCGCTGGCGATGGATCCGCTGGATCTGCCCATGAAAACCGGCAGGATCAATAATAGGAATAAATTTGTGCTGGGGCCATCAGGATCCGGGAAGTCTTTTTTTATGAATGCGCTCATTGAACAGTATTTGCGCTATGAAATGGATGTTGTCATCGTAGATACCGGACACAGTTATTCAGGCTTATGCAGTTATTTCGGCGGAAAATATCTGACTTATTCTGAGCAGGCGCCGATCACGATGAACCCCTTTTCGATTTCTGAAGGGGAGTACAATATTGAAAAGAAGGATTTTCTCGCTACGCTGGTTTGCCTGATTTGGAAAGGAGCAGATGGCGTAGCCACGCAAGTGGAAAAGGATGTGATTGCTGCAGTAATCAGTGGATATTATTCATCTGGTTTTGAAAGGCTTAAGGTAGGTGGTTTTAAGTTGAACTTTGATTCTTTTTATGAGTTTGCTTTAGGCAAGATTCCGGAAATAAAGGAGCAGGAAAAGATCAGTTTTGATCTGGATGAGTTCCGCTATGTACTGAAAAAATTCTATAAAGGAGGTGAGTTTGCACAGATTCTGAATGAGGATGCGGATGCATCGCTATTGACCGAACGGATGATTGTTTTTGAGATTGATTCGATCAAAAATCACAAGGTTCTTTTCCCCATTGTAACGCTTATCATTATGGATGTTTTTATTCAGAAGATGCGGTTCCGGAATGCCTTCAGGAAGTCACTCATTCTTGAAGAGGCATGGAAGAGCCTGGCCTCTCCGCTGATGGCGGATTATATCCTGTTCCTTTTTAAAACGGTGCGGAAGTTCTGGGGAGAGGTAATCGTAGTGACGCAGGAACTTGGCGATATTATTGGAAACGCGATTGTCAAGGATAGCATCATTTCTAATTCGGATACAGTCTGTCTGCTGGATCAGCGGAAGTTTCGAGACAATTATGCGGATATCGCGGCGCTGCTTTCCATCAGTGAGGTTGAGCGAAGAAAGATCTTTTCAATCAACCAGCTGGACAATCAGGCCGGCCGTGGCCCTTTCAAAGAAGTATATATCAGAAGGGGATCGGTTGGGGAAGTGTATGGAATTGAGGTGTCGCTCGCCCAGTATCTGTGTTATACAACTGAGAAGCCGGAGAAAAGGGCAGTGGAATATTACCGCTTAAAGTCCGGATCTTATGAGGAAGCGATTAAACACTTTATTGCTGATTTTCTTTCTTCAGGAAAGGATTTGGGAAGCTTTGTCGTTGGGGTAAATAACGAAACTGGTTCCCAGGGTTGACGGATAGTTTTTTTTCACTTAATGTTATGGATATGGAAAGGTTTTTGGTTATGGGCAGATTGCCCATGGGCCTGATGGTAATGCTATCAGGCTTTTTTATTTTTAAGGTAAGGGCGCAGACGCTCTATGTAGATCCGGTAACTTCCGGCGCCATTGCGGTGCACACTTCGGTAATCAATAATCAGCTGGATAAAAATAATGAGCGGCTATCACTGATCGCCAGGGGCCAGCTCGCGGTGACCGGGCAATTGGTAATTGTTAACGACTTACAGGACAAGATATACCGAGGATTATCTGAAGTGAGTGCGGTGATGAATAACCTTTTCTCCATCAAGGAAATTGGCGACATCGGGATTGACATTGTGCGGGATGTAGAAAAGTCAGTCACGCTGGCAAAGGCCAATCCATTGCTGTTGCTTTTTGCAGAAGAGGGTGCCAGGGAATTTAAACTCCGGGCGATAAAGCTTTCTGCTGAGGTCGGCGGATTTGTGCTCAAAGGCGGTCGGGATAATTTGCTGGATGCCGGGGAGCGCTCCCGACTGCTGAACCATATTGCTAATGAAATGCGGATTCTACGGGGCATTGCTTATGGGATGCAGCGGGCGATGTATTGGGCGAAAATGAAAGGAATTTTTGCCTCGCTCAACCCCTGGGGCACCTGGATTAATATGGATGTGCGGATTGCAAACAGTGTATTAACGGAAGCGAAATACTTACATAGATAATGGATATGAAAAACTTTATAGTATTGATTTCTTGTGTTTTATTCAGTGTTGGCGGGTTGTATGGAGGTAGCGGGTTCGCACAGCGAAAGGCGCTCAATATTGCGGGGATCCATCAGCTGGTTGCGGCATCCAGATCAGAGCATGATCGTCAGGAAACTTCGAGGAATCGCCAGGCGCAGAATACGGTGAATGAGCAGGCGAACAAAACACTCCTTTTTAAGCTCAAGGATTCTTACCGTTTGCTGCAAAGTAGGTTTTCATTTCTGGGGATGGCGGTTTCTGCCGCGGAAGTGGGATGGAATGCATCGCCGCTGGTGACTAAGATCGTTGCGGAACAGTCTAGGTTGTACAACGCCGCGATCCTGAATCCGCTGTTGCTGCCCTTGGTATATCAGGCTGAAGTGGAGTTTTTACTCCGGGCAAAGGATTTATCGGGCTATCTGTTTGCGCTGGTGTTAAGTTACGGGGCTTTAAACCAAATGAAAATTTCAGACAGGAAGATCTTATTTGATCACGTATTGACAGAGTTGAAACAGATTGCGGCATTGTCTGCCGGAATGGTCAGGCTACTGGATCATGCTAACCTTTCTTCGATGATTAGCCGGTTAAATCCTTTTGCCGATTTCATCAGTACGGATAAAAGTGTGGTGGAGGATATTTTGCGGAAGGCTAAAGCTCTTGGTTTATGAAAGCTGGTTTGAAGATTTTTAGGTGTCAGATTTCATTTTGGTTTAGTCTTGGGTTTTCTTTAGGATTAGTGGGGATGGTTTCGCCTGCTGTTTTTGCTCAGCGCCTTGTCTATGATGCCGGGCATTTTAACATTATTACTGAAAATGCTTTTGTCAGGACTTCGGCAGCATTAACTCACCAAAGTTACCTAGGAAAAAATAGAAAACAGTCTGAATCACATTAATCTGAATGTCGGCTCAGTGGTTACTGCGCAGGAATTAATTTATACCGGTCTTTCCAATGTCAATGGCGCACTTCGAAATGGCTTGATGCTGAAAAGCATGTTCAGCACTTGTGATCAGATTATCTCTTTTTCTAATGCCATGGTGGAAATGGGTAGAAAAGAACCTTACTTGCTGCTCTTTGCTGAAGATATGGCAAGGGAAGTGGCTTTGCGTTCGGGAAGATTGATCAGCGAGGTTGGCGATTTTGTTTTGAAGCAGGGGGGCAATGTACTCATGGATTATAACGCCAGAGATGAACTTCTGAAAAGGATCAGTGATGAACTGCATATTATTTCTGGCCTGTGTTACGGCGCCTGGAGGGCAATGTACTGGACGGGACAACGCGGGATCATTCGTTCCCTGAATCCATTTGCCGGGTTTATTAATTCGGATCAAAGGATAGTGGAAGAAATTTTATTAAAAGCTAAATATTTAAAGAAATGAAAAATTATAGTGTTAAAGGTGCTTTTTCTGGATTTAGCAGGCACTTGCTGCTGATGGGGATGGGTATTATGTTTTTGTTTTCAGTCGCAACCGGTCAAACCCCGATCAGGGATGAAAGTGGGGTCAACCAGCAGGAACGCATGGTTTTTAAATCATGGGACAGGGCAAAGTTTACGCCGACTTCGGGTTTTCTGGGGCTGAATCCTTACTACTGGCTGACCTGGGGTCTGCATCCTAACTATCCTAGAACAGATCTGAGACCGCTTTCGGCTACCGGGCATGAAACGATTCGTATGGGGCTGCTAGCCACTATGCAGTCGGCGGATAAAAACATGGAACTGGGGAGCGATACCATCCGGAATGTGGCTTTGGATGAGATTGGTGCACATGCAGGTTTGTTTTCGGATACGGATCCGCTTTGGTTGCTTTACTATTCCTCGCAGTTCAGGCCGGTTACTGATCCGGACAGGGTGGATATCCTATCCGGACTTTCGGCTTCGGTTAAGGCCAGGCTAATCAGCGAAGGAAGTTATGACTGGTATAAGGATCAGATTGCCATGCTTGCCGAGCGGCTGGATGGGAGCCGGCGAACCAATCAGGACAGGGGGTCCAGGATATTGTCCTACCAGCGTCTGCTGTTAGAGTTTAGAAAGATCCAGGGCATCTGGACTTCCAAGCGGGCGGCGGCTGAGAAAATGATGCGCTTGTCTTCGGCTAAATCAAAAGTGGATTCAGGTAATCCTGCTGGCGTTTCTCTTTCCATCTCCGATGCGGAGGTTGCCAGAAGGGTACTAGCAGATCGAAAGTTCTAACATTAACCTACTAGATGATGAAACAAATGAAATTTATATTGGTGCTGCTCATTATAATAGGATGCACAGTTTCAGCGGTAGCGCAGCAGCCTGACAACAAGAGTGCTTTTGAGTTTTTGCAGGGCAATGGAGTTTATGAGGAAGGCATGATGGTGTTTTTAAAGGGACTACGGGAATCGATCTGGACGCACTTTGATCTTTTTATCACTGATGCCAAGGCGCTTGCTGCGATCTTTATGATCATTTTCTTTGCGATAAAAAGTTATGATATGATATCCGGAGATAAAAAGCTGGAGATTATGCCGCTGCTTAGGCCATTTGGCCTGGTGATGGTGATCATGTGGTGGGGAGGCTTTACTAAAATGATCGCTTTTCCAACTGATCTGGTTGCCGTAAAGACTGAAGAGATGTTTGCCTCAGAGCAGGCTAACGTGAATGCATTGCGGCTGACCAGGGCGGATTACATGCAAAAGGTGGCCAATGCGCTATATAATTTTGAAGCAGAGACTGAGCTGGCGGAAAAGGAATCAGATACCTGGGCAGGCCGGGCATGGGATTCGATCACTTCCACCATCAAAGAAGGCATGTCTACGGTAGTCAGTCCGGTGATTGAACTCAAGAACAGGCTTAAAATTGGGATGCAGTTGCTTTTGACGCAGCTGCTGGAACTGCTGGGGATATGGATACTACGCATCGCGGTATATGTGCTTTTCATGATCCAGATCCTGTATTCTTCCATTCTGATTATTCTTGGACCTTTTGCTGTGGCCGCGAGTATCTTGCCTTCCTTCCGCGATTCAATGTCTACCTGGATTGCCAGGTTCATTTCGGTAAACCTGTATGTGGGCATAGGATACCTGGTGATGTATCTGGTAGCGCTGATGCAAAAATATGCGATGACCGTAGAGATCAACCGCTATAAGGAACTCATAGGGGAAGAAGGATCGGGAGCTAATCTGGAGAAAATGGCCTGGTTTGCGGGAAATGGGATTCTTTCCTTTGGTACGGTGATTTTAAGCTTTGTGATCGGAGCGGTTTGTATGTTTACCGTGCCCAGCATTTCCACCTGGATCATTTCGACTTCGGGCATCAGTTCAGCGGCTTCCAACTTTGGCAGGGGCTCGCAGACCGTGATGGGTGTAGCAAAGAAAGCAGGGGGCAGCTTTTTTTAAGACCTTCTTTTTTGATTTTAACCTTTTATTTTCTGATGATGATGATTAAAAATATCGAATCCAAGATCCGCCTGGCTACTTTCGTGTCGCTAGGGAGTCTGCTAAGCTCGGTAGTGATTACTATTGTGGTGTCGTTCTTTGCCTACCGGCAGGTGAATTCGGCCAGAAAAAGCATTTACATTCTGGACAACCATGTACCGATGCTCGCCAAACAGACGGACGTACAATTAAACAGGCCTGCGGAATACCGGGCAGATGTCGATTTGTTCCATTCCCTATTTTTTTCACTTACTCCTGATGACCGTTTCATTGAATACCAGATGAAAAAGGCGATGTATCTGGTGGATGAGTCAGGGGCGAGGCAATACAATGATTTGAAGGAGAAGGGTTATTTCAGCTCGGTGCTTTCTTCGTCCTCAGTGCTGACCTTACAAACTGATTCAATCTTTCTGGATGTGCCCAAACGGTATTTTCGGTTTTTCGGGAAGCAGCGCATTGATCGGCGGAGTGCGACCGTGGTCCGATCACTCATTACTGAGGGTACATTGCGGGATATGCCACGCAGTGAAAATAATCCCCACGGGGTATTGATTACCCAGTGGAAAATACTGGAAAACAAAGACCTGGAAAATGTTCAGAAAAATTCACTTTAGGCTGGCTGATAAACGGTTTTTATCAGAGCTCAACGAGGCTTTTGGTCCGATATGGAACTGGTGTTTAGCGAAATGCCGGTTGGTCATGATTCGTTATCCCAGACCGGTATTCACAGTTATGGTATTATCAATCGGGTTTTCTCTTATGGTGTTAGCCGGGGATATCTTTGGCGGTAAAGACACGGTTGTTCGATCTAAAGGAGCACCTATGGTTTCTGGCATGGATATAGGGGCTGCTGGTTTTTATCAGGGACTGGAGAGCATATCGAGCACGGCTACAAAAATAAGGCGAAATATGGAGCTAAACCAAAGAGTCGATTCGCTGCTGAAGAAACAGCAGCTGACCCATCAGGATTCGCTATGGTTATCACAAGCACTCAAAGTCATGGAGCGCTAGTGCTTCATTGTTATTTTTTTATCCTTTAAATTTTATTGTATGAAAATCAATTTCAAAAAGCCGCGGTATGTTTTGCCGCTGCTGGCCTTGCCGTTTCTATGTCTTTTCTTTTATGTGTATAACAATAGTTCAGAGAAGAAGCAGGAGGTTCCCGCAGACGGGATGAACGGTCAGATTGCTGATATCTCCGACCAGGTGCGGGATCGGGGACTATCTGGAAAGCTGGATGCTTATCGTGATCGGTATAAGGCCAGTGATGGGTACTCCGGGATCAATCCCATTTCAGAAGAACTCATCCGGGATACGGTGTTGCGCTCTAATTATTCGGATGCGGAAAAGCGGAGTCTGGATTCCATTGCTTCATCTTTAAAATCCAGCGCAGGAGGCTATCGGATTAGGGATGATCCTGGCCGGTTTGCTGGTAGTGACGTGCCCTTGGCAGGGAATGCTTCGAGAGTTAATATTAAGGATTATCATGCTACGATGAATGCTCAGGATAAGCAAATGGTTAAGGCACTTTCTGATTTGGCTGCCGCGAGAAAGTCTGTTGATCGTGTGGATCAAAAAGACAGGATTATAGCCCAGTCTGCTGCTGATCCAATGGAAATCTTCCGGAAGCAAATGTCTTATATGGATAGCGTAAGTAAGCAAAGTGACCCTGCTTTTCAGGAAGAAAGCAGAAGAAAGGCAGAATCCCTAGGATTAAAGCAGCTCCAGGAATCTGCTGACCGGAAACTGCTTCGGGTCAAACCTTCTGTTGATATCCAGGGTAAGGCATCCTTGCAGGTTAAAGGCCTCGTTGATCAGGATATTACCGCTTTTGCAGGATCGCGCATTCGTATCCGTCTGATGGAAGATATGATGGTAGGGGAAGTCAAAGTGCCCAGTGGAAGTTTTCTTTATGCCGTGGTGAACGGCTTTTCAGATCAGCGGATAAAGCTTTCAATTTTTTCGGTGCAATATGCGGGAAAGATTCTGCCCGTCAAACTGGAAGTGTATGATCTGGATGGTTTGGCCGGCCTATATGTACCGTCATCATTTTTTAGGGAGTTTTCCAAAAACATTGGCGGCGAATCCATTCAGGGCGTATCGGTTTCTTCGGCTTCGGGTCAGCAGTTTCTGATGAGTACGGTTGACCGTTTATTCCAGTCGACTTCCTCAGCCATTTCAGGATTGATCAAAAAAAAACAGGGCCAAAATAAAATACAGCACTTACGTGCTGCTCATTGATGCCGCTGGCCTGCAATAATTCATTTATAGTTTACTTAATTATTCAACATTCGTGATGAAAAAGATAATTTTTCTGACGGCTTTGTGCTGTCAGTGTGTACGT
>NZ_AJLG01000018.1 GCF_000258495.1 Pedobacter agri PB92 | reverse complement strand
ACGTACACACTGATCAAAATCTGTATCAAACCATAAGTCAATTTGTTTAATTGTCTTCACCTCATCCCATTCAAAATTTAAACTTGGCGAAGCATCAGCAGGATCTGCCACCCAAGCATTGGGCTGACGAACGGGCCTATCAATCCCGCTGGTCAGGTTTGATTTATCGAAAACCGGTTGAGATACAGCTAGGGAAATCGCTAAATTTTGCCCCTGTGGTCTACGTTGTGGACACCAGAACTCGAATTCATCAACACCTGCATCTGCCGGAGGCATTTGCCTACCAAAATTGGAAACTGCTTTGTTTATTGAGTTGAATACCGACAGAATTCCGGTAACCCGTTTTTCTGTAAAGCCGAGTTGGATAGCTTCATTTGCTTCAAAAACTACAAAGACATAGCTCGCTCTCGACAAATTTAAGCCAAAATTAAGGTTGATATCTTGTTCACCCGGTTGAATTTTAATTTCCTTCGTGGCTAAAGTCTGATCTGGCGTAAAACCTCCCGGTCTTTTACTAACTCTTAAAGATGCTTTTAAGGTTGTTGGTTTGATTGCATTTACGGCAACGTTAAATACTGGTAATTCGCCGTTTACCATAGGAAAAAGCTGTGCAGAAGGAGTTGTTAAGGTTTTCCAAAGATCGACATGGTCAAATCCTTTGAAATCTAGCGTACTTGAAACGGAAATCTCGCTTCGTGGAATTAAATCCAAAGCGTCGTTGATCGTTACGCCCGGAATGTATTGCCCGTTTAAAGATAATTTTTGCTGTAATTCTTGGATGTGTCCGTTGGTCAGCACGTCCCTTGGCAGCAGTCCTCCGTTTTTACATAATACCGCAGCCATACCGATCGCCTGACCAATATAAGCACAAGTGGCCATTACACGAGTTGCACCGAAAGCCACGTGGCTTACACTGATAATACGACCAGCGATAAATAAGTTATTGATATTCCTGCTGTATAATGTACGATATGGAATTTCGAAAATTCCTTTTCCATGCCATTGATTACAACCCGGTCTTTCGCTGTAGACACCATCCGCCGGGTGCAGATCTATCGACCAGCCACCAAAAGCAATCGCATCATCGTGGTGACGTTGTTCAACCAAATCTTTCTGTGTCAAGATATAATCACCTTCAAAGCGTCTACTCTCACGCTTGCCGGGAATGGTGCCCACCCACTCTAATGTCAAATTTTCTGCTTCAGGGAATTCTCCAGAATTTTTAATGTGGTTCCATATGCCGTAAACAACTTTCCAAAGTTCCCATTTAATTTTTTCAGTATCATGAACGGTGTCTAATCTGCCTCCATATTCTACCCACCATAGCTTACAACCAAACTCATTTGCATTAAATTGTTTAAAACGCGGAATCTCCTTGATATCACTTAAGGCAAAATTTGGCGGTGTGAATTTCACTGGCCGGCCAGTATCTTTACTGTAGAAATAAAGAGAGTGCCCCAACAACTCTCCATATTCTGCAGTTGGCGCCATGCCTTCATCAAACTCATCTTTACTTTCGGCGCCCATTCGAAATGCAGCACCAGCGAGAAAACCGACAATACCATCGCCTGTGGCATCGCAAAACAAGGGTGCCTCCAGCTGATACAAAGTGGAGTTCTGGCTGCAAAAAGCAGTAATCGATTTGATTTGATCCGCTGTTTTATCAATCTCAAAAACAGCCGTATTTAAAAGCAGTTGAATATTCCTTTCCTTAATCACCTTATCCAATAAGATCATATCCAAAATCATTGGGTTTCCCTCCGGATTTTTGTAGGTATTTTCAACTAAAATTTCATCAATCACACCGCCTTCCCTAGCCCATCGGTTGTTATTGCCCATGTGCGATGTTGCACCTAAGATCCACAACCTGACCTCACTTGAAGAGTTGCCACCCAAAACGGGTCTATCTTGTAACAGAAGTACCTTTATACCTTGTCTGGCAGCTGTAATTGCAGCACACACACCCGAAAGTCCGCCGCCTGCAACAACTAAATCTGCCGTTAAATTGATTTTTTTTAAATCTCGTTTCGCCGAAGCCTGCTCTTTTTTCATTACTAGTTTAGGGCAATAGTTATCAGCTCGAAGATATTTTTTATTATCAACAGATCGGTGCTTGGGAAAACTGAAAATATGATGGGAACGCTCCCGAAAATTGGGAACGTTCCCTACGATAAGGGCCTAGTATCTTATTGCTCTAGCACCTGCTTTACGGTAGAATTTCTAACAACCAACTCAGTATCAAGCGTTTTAATTAACGGCTTCCATTCCGAAATATCTTTATCCATTAAACCTAACAATAATTCCATCGCCGTTTTCCCAATTTCTTTAACTGGTTGAGCAATCGTAGTCAGGCTTGGCTCGATAAAGTTTGAACCATAATTATCACTAAAACCCACTACTGCAATATCCTCGGGAATGCGTTTGCCTGATTGCTTGATGATCTGAATGGCTTCAATAGCCGTTGGGTCATTCACCGCAAATATCGCATCAGGCGGATTGGTCATCCCTAACAAATGCTTCACGTACATTTTCACTTTAGTGAGGTTCAAGTCGAACTCAATGATCAGATCTTCATCTATAGGAATGTTATTTTTAATCAGCGCATCGCGATAGCCATTCATTCGCTTGCGGCTGATCACTAATTGTGCTGGTCCTGCCAAATGCGCAATTCTACGTTTACCGATTGAAATGAGGTGTTTTACCGCCTGAAATGCTGCATCATAATCGTTCACCACGACTTTTGGCACCATCATCTCCTCGCACACGCGATTAAAGAACACGACTGGAATTTTCTTTCTGATAAAAGCTTTCCAATGATCGTAATTTAGGGTTTCCTTCGTTAGGGATACCATTACTCCATCTACCCTATTGGCCAGCATTACCTTCGAATTGGCGACCTCGGTTTCATAACTTTCATTGCACTGCGACACGATGACACTGTAACCTTGCCTGGCGGCTTCTTCTTGGGCACCTACCACCACCTGTGGAAAGAAAGATGTAAAGAAATCGGGCAGGACAATACCAATGGTTTTCGTTTTATTGGTAATTAAACTGATGGAAAGCATATTTCTTTGGTAATCAAGTTTCTCTGCTAGTTCGGTTACTTTGGCTCTTGTTTCCGGTTTAACATTCGGGTGGCCAGTAAGTGCTCTTGAAACCGTAGATTTTGACATCTTTAATTCGTTCGCAATATCTACGATAGTTACTTGATTACTTTTCATACAATTTAGTCTATGGTTGAACTACAAATAAAGAAATTCGAATGAAATTTACAATTTAAATCATTAAAATTAAACGCCGCTAAAACCCCATACATTGTTTTATCATCACAAAGAAAAACCAAGGCGCCATTTTAAAACTATACATTTAGGCTTACTTTTTTGATGATGAAAATAATTGCAACCTGCTATGATCTATACCTTCAATTGTTTCAAAAGCAAAAGGCAACGTTAATACGTTGCCCTTGCCATCTTTCAGAGATATAAAACTGACCAAAAATTAGTAACCTGGGTTTTGCTCCATCATCGGCATTTTCTGTATTTCAGATAGCGGAATAGGCAGAAGATACATGGCATCTCTAAAATTTAATGGTCGAGGTGCCCTCGAGACAGTATGCACAAACGTGTTGGTGCCTGTACGTGTAATGATATCAATGCTATTGAAGCCTTTAAGTACAGCAGACGCTATTTTCCATCTTCTAATATCATTAAAACGGTGGTCTTCAAAAGCCAATTCAATTCTACGCTCATTTCGAATTAACGTTCGCAGTTCAGCAACCGATATACCTGTTTTAATACCATATCTGCCATCTGCACCCGGCAAGATTCCCGCTCTATTTCTCAATAGCGCTAATTTTTCTACAGCTTTTTCTGGTTGTCCCACCTCATTAATCGCCTCCGCATAATTTAATAAAATTTCAGCATATCGAATTAGCGGCCAGGCTCTTTCAGTAGTTGCCGATAAACCATTCGAAATGTTTTCATCACACATTTTCCGACCGAAATACCCCGTAAACTGATTATTCGGCGTATAAGCATCCGCAGTGGTATTTGCAATGGTTGAACCGGTACTGGTGTAGGTGTACACCACCGTTTTTACTGAACTATTATTGATGTAGGAAAGTCCATTGTAAATAATAGAATATTCAAAACGAGGATCTCTGTTCACATAAGGGTCGTTTGGATTGTACGTGCTGCTTTCACTGATTGCTTTACCGTCTCTCATCGGAAATGCTTCTACCAAGCTTTGAGTAGGTTTCATAATCGATGCGCCCGTACGGGTTGGCGGCAAATAATATGCTTCGAATTCTTTTTGTGCCGGGCGGTTGTATTGGAAAATGTATTCAGTATTCACACGCTTTAAAAATACCTGATAAAATCCATTTCCTGGTCGCGTAGTGTTATCTACATTTAAGCTATACAGGTTCGTATTGATTAAAGCTTCGGCAGCATCGGCAGCTTGTTGCCACCTGTTTGCATTAAATGCTGGATAGCCAACTGCCGCACTTTTGGTCGTCCCACCACCATTAAAGAGCGGACTAGCTGCATACAACAACACCCTGGATTTTAAGGCCAAGCAAGCACCTCCCGTAACCCGGCCAAAATCAATATCTTTATAAGTAACATTGGCTAAATCGGCTGCTGCTGCATCTAACTCTGAAACCATGTATGCAACGCAGTCTTCGTAAGAACTTCTTGGCAGGTTAATAATATCATTGATCCCAAAAACCTGATCGCCAATCAAAGGTATTCCCCCAAAGGCGATTACCATATGTTGGTAATAAAATGCTCTTAAAAATCTGGCTTCCGCACGCATTCTTTTTTTGGTTGATTCGTGGAAAGGTGCACCACCAATTTTCTCTAGTAAAAGGTTAACCCTACGGATGTTTTTGTATGGTGTAGTCCAAAAATCTTTATCAGTACCAAAACCGGTTAAAACATTCGATGGACCAATAGTTCCTTGTGCATAGGCATTTCCCCATACTGAAAGGTTATTATTTCCTTCAGCGTTATCAGTTGCCAATTCTGTATTTCCAGAACCTCCTGCCGAATTAAAACGTGATGGCCCAAAAGTATAACCGGCATCTAGATAAATTCTGTTTAAAAAATTGTTCGTTTGAACGCTATCGGTAAAGACAGCTTCTTCGGTTAATCCTGTAGTTTTATCTTCCAAACCTCCTGATTTCTTGCAGGCTAAGAATACCAAAGGAAGCATCGCTGTAATTAATATTTTTTTCATGGTACAAATTAGAAAGTAACGTTTAAACCCATGTTGATTATTCTTGTTGGCGGATATGGCAAATCGCCGGCAGACTCCAGTACTTCGGGATCTAAGTTGTATAGCCTATCCAGCTTGGTAAAGGTTAATAAATTGTACCCATTGGTGTATAATCGCAACCCTTTTACACCTAATTTCGACAATAGTTTCGGACCAGCGCTATAACTCAATTCGGCTGTTTTCAGACGTACATAATCGCCCGGAATTGCCCAAAAATCTGAGTAAAAATCTCTCGGACTTTGGCTCAATGCTGTTGTATATAATTGAGGGTATTTGGCATTGTTACCCAAAGCTGGTGTCCAGTGTTGCTGGTGAATTGGCAACTGGTTACTGGCATTGTGGTGAATAACTGCCCCTTGTGCACTGGCAACGAAATCTAAAGCGGCCTGGAATAAAACACTAAGTCTGAAATTTTTGTACCCTACTCCCAAGGTAATCCCTGCAATAGTTGTAGGTAAATTGGTACTTCCAAAAAACGATCTGTCATTGGCATCTATCACCCCATCGCCGTTCAGATCCATGTACTTGATGTCACCTGGTCTTCCGCCAATAGTTGGTTTTGGAACAGCAGGGTTAGCGATATCTTCCAGTGTGTAAAATTCACCGGTCCATTTGTATTTCAACACAGATCCAATGGCTTGTCCGGTTTCTCGTTGATAAGGGTATAAAGTTTCTGCTTCATCTCTAAAAGTAATTTTATTTTTAGCGAGTGAATAAGTGCCCTGAATAAAGTAATTCCAATCTTTGGAGATCTCATCTCTAAAGCTGATTTCAGCCTCAAAACCCCTATTATTCGTTTTACCGATGTTTACCAATGGTAAATTCTGTCCGAATACAGCAGAAATGGTTCCACGGTTAGTAATGATATCGTATCGGTTATTATTGAAATAATCCAGTTTAGCAGATAGTTTGTTTTTGAAGAAAGCCATATCCAGACCAATGTCTAACTTTTTATCTTTCTCCCATGTTACCTCATTGTTGGCTAATGTACCCTCAGTTACCGTACCATATCCATTATTCGTGGCCAGGCCAAACAAACCACTTCCCGATCCTGTTGCCCAATTCTGCAGGTAAGCATACACACCACCTGTATTATCTGCGCCTACAACACCATAAGAACCTCTTAATTTAAACTGATCGATGAAATGTAAATTGTCTTTAACGAAGGTTTCTTCGGCAATATTCCAACCTACAGATGCAGCAGGGAAAAACCCCTTTTTCTTGCCTTGCGCAAAACGATCGGAACCGTTATAGGCACCGCTGAGTTCAATTAAATATTTTTGCCTGTAATCGTAACCAAACCTTGCAGTAATACCGCTAAATACTTCTGGAATAAAATTGTACAAATTTGAGTTAGTGGTATTTTGAGCTCTCTTATCATTTGTATTATACAAAATCAACCCAGAAACATTGTGATTTCCAAAACTTCTGCCGTAGTTTAACATGGCCTGCATGGTCAGTGCACTCGCAGTGCTTCCGGATGAATAACTTAAGCCAGGCGTACTAATCCTAAAGATATTATCACGTTGACCAAAGCTGTATGAATCAGTAACCGGATCGTATACGTAAGAAATGAAACCAGTTCCTGTTACCGGCCTGGAAAGAGAGCGACTGTAAAAGTACAGGTTGCGATAAGCCAATAC
This sequence comes from Pedobacter agri PB92, assembly GCF_000258495.1. Lineage (GTDB taxonomy): Bacteria > Bacteroidota > Bacteroidia > Sphingobacteriales > Sphingobacteriaceae > Pedobacter > Pedobacter agri. Next base: position 34,183 of record NZ_AJLG01000018.1, on the reverse strand, counting down.
ACCTTTTATGGAAAGTCCTGAAGTGATGAAATCTAATTTCTGATTAGCTGACGTGGATAAATTGATGTTGTTATTAAATGTACGGTAGTAACCATTGTACATTAAACGACCCACAATATTATTATTATTTCTGCCAGATGCGGTCCTTTGCCAAACACTGTAACCTAAAGTTCCGTTTGGATTGTATACAGGATAGTTAAACGGTGCTGTTTCGCCCAAACGACCCAAATCACTAAAGATGGTATTATTGACAGTAGCATTATTAGCATTAGTTTCATCTACATTCCCGAACAGGTCAAATTTTACATCAAGTGTTTTAGTTACTTTCAAATCGATGTTAGAGCGATAATTGTAACGTTTGTAATAAAATTTACTATTTAAATCTTCACTAAAATCTTTCAGCTGACCACCTTGATTTAAATAACCAATCGAAACAAAATACTTTGCCTTTTCTGTACCACCGTTTACATTAAAGTTAGCTTTAGCTTGCGGTGCAAATCTTTTTAAAAGGATGTCAGACCAATCATTGTTTGGATGTCCATAAGGATCAGCACCGGTTCTATACAATTCTAAATCGTTATCAGAAAAGGTGCGCACAAAACTTGGGTTTGGATTTAAGTTATTGGTATTCACCTGCGCTTCATTAATTAGTGAAGCGGCTTCATATGAACCTAAGGCCTTTGGTGTTCGTGTGAGCTGGCTCAATCCATATTCAACCAATAAACTAATCCTTGGCTTCCCTACTTTACCACGAGTGGTTGTTACTAAAATCACCCCATTTGCACCTTTAATACCGTAGATTGAAGTAGTTGCCGCATCTTTCAAGATACTTACCGATTCTACCTCATTGGCGCTCAACTGTGAGAACTGATCATATGTGAATTCAATATCATCCACTAAAATTAAAGGATTGTTACTCGCACCTGATACATAAGAACTCACCCCACGGATGTAGAATCTTGCTCCATCAGCACCCGGCTGTCCACTGATTTGTTGAGATGAAAAACCAGTAATCCGTCCGGCTAGCGAGTTTTGCAAACTTGGCGATGGACTTTGCCTAATCTCATCTCCACCTATACTTGCTACCGCACCTGTTAAGGTCTTTTTCTTTTGTGTGCCGTAACCTACCACCACTACATCATCCAGGTCGGTCTTATCTTCATTTAAGGATATGGTGATATTCGTTTGCCCGTCGATATTAATTTCTCGGGTAGCATAACCGATTAACCGAATCACAAGGGTATTGCTACTAACACTAAGCGTAAATTTTCCATCCTGGTTTGTGGTGGTTCCGTTGGATGGATTACTTTTTTCGACCACCGTTGCGCCAGGCAAAAGCCCGGATTGATCGCTAACCACACCCGTGATTTGCTTTCGCTGTGCATAGGCAGCTATGCTCAGGAGCATCAAGAAAATGCAGCATAAATATGTTATTTTTTTCATCTTATAATTTTTATTGAATAGCCGCATTATCTATTGCTGGCGTTATCACCGGTGTTTAAATTCAATCCCTGAGTTGGGTTAGAAATAACCTTCATTTTGAACCAACTTATTATTCCTGATTATTTCTGAGTATGGAATGGGCATGTGATAATATTTAGGCTGAAATGCCATCGTGTTCACATTTTTGAGTACATATAATGGGTCATTTTGAGTGATGGTTAACCCTTGTAAAGTAGCACTTAACTCATTACTCATTTTCCACCTGCGCAAATCCCAGAAACGATGTTCTTCAAAGCTTAGCTCAATGCGTCTTTCATTCTTGATCAGGTCGCGAAGCTGAGCTTGACTAACACCAACTGGTACACCAAATCTGTTTCCCGTACCTGCAGCAATACCCGCCCTGGCACGTACCAAATTCAGTTGGCGAACAGCATCTTCTACCCTTCCTACCTCATTCAATGCTTCAGCGTAGCTCAATAAAACATCAGCAAAGCGGAAATATGGGAAGTTGTGACTTTGGTTTGAATAAGTAGCAGAGGTAGAAAAATCGGCCATAAATTTTCTTAAATAATAAGAAGTTTTGGTTTGCGTTTTAAAAGCCTGGTTAGGTTTATCTAAGCCACCTTCATATGTCTGCACTGCCCTACCTAACCATTGTACGCCATTGTGAAACAAAATGGCTTTCAACCGTGGATCGCGGTTTTCATATTGCGATGCAGAAGTAGTAGTCCCTGTATAAACTGTTCCATTCATATTATTGAAAGCATTTACAAAGTTTTGAGTCGGGCTATTTCTTCCGTTACTGGTTGTAGGAGCTACATAACCTACCGGCGCATTTGCATTTTCAATTACAGTAGAATTTGAAGATTGGTTAGATAAAATAATATCGGTATTGATTTTCGTTGTAAACACAGCTGTGTAAGCAGCAGTTCCGGTTCCTGCAGGTAATTTATAATAACCTTTGGCAATTAATGCTTCAGCAATGGTAATTACACGTTGCCATCTGGCCGGATCATTTGTGGGATAACCTGTAATCGATTTTAACTGCGGATTGCTTTCAAAACCACCGCCATTGAACAATGGACTGGCAGCATACAAATACAATCTACATTTCAAAGCCATTGCCGCTTCAGATGGAACACGGCCAAACTCAGTAGCCGCAACGGCAGAACCATTAGGCAGATCTGGCGTAATAGCATCGCATTCTGCGGCAATGTAATCTACACATTCTGCGAAAGTATTTCGAGGTAAGTTTAAATCACTGTTTAGATCAAATACCTGATTACCCACCAAAGGAATACCGCCATAACGTTTCAGCAATTCGAAGTAGGCGAAGGCACGCAGAAAACGAGCTTCGGCAACCTGTCTTTTCTTTGTTGCGTCAGGAATAGGCACCACACCTATGTTATTTAAAAACACATTGCTTCTCCTAATGAGGGTATAACTATTTGCCCAATTATTATCAGGATGATTAGTTGCGTTGAGTTGTCCATTGGTGAACAACATAATTGTCGATCGCTCCGAAGAAGGAACCGCATCATCGGTTGCCGCATCTAAAAAATCACCGCCAATCCGGTTAAACCCATCTGGCAAGAAAGAATAAATACCTAATAAATAAGCGGTTGATTGAACACCCATTTGATCTGTAGGATCAAATACATCTGTTTCCAGTACCCGCTCTTCAGGTTCATTTTCGAATTTTTTACATGATTGGGCCAGCACCGATACGATGATTAATAAATAAAGTACACTTTTCATATCTGTAATGCTATAATTGAATATTTACACCGAAGGAAAATATACGCTCAATCGGATAATTCCCATTGAAGTTTTCTGGATCGGCACCGTTAAATGTTTTCGAACTTAAAGTCCATAGGTTTAGCCCGTTCGTGAATAAGCGGGTAGATTTTAGCCCCACTTTTTGAGTAAGCCTAGCTGGAAGTGTGTAACCCAACTCTACATTCCTCAGCCTGACAAAATCGCCATTTCTTAACCAGAAGGACGAGCTTACAAAATTGTTGGTCGCACCGTTTCTTGGGCCCGAGTTGGTAGTCAACCTTGGATAGGCTGCTGTATTAGCCGTGGCTGGCGTAAATCTATTTAAATGGGTTTGGTAAGCCTGCGCTGTTCCACCTTGAAACTCCCAATAGCTATTGTCCGACAGGTAAACTTCCTGATTAATCACACCTTGAACCAAAGCGCTCACATCAAAGCCAACAACATGAAATCCTAACTTGGCCCCTAAAAACAAACTGGGTTTTTGCGAGCCGATGGTTGTCTGGTCATATTGGTTGATTACTCCATCGCCGTTTAAATCCCTGTATTTGATGTCACCAGGTTGGGGCGTGTACCCCTCGATGGTAGGATAACCAGTAATTTCCTGCTGGCTACGAAACAAACCTTCGGCGATGTAACCATAGGTTTGCCCAACAGGGTGACCTGTACGCTGCATCCAGCTATATCGTTGGTTGGCTTCTGCACTGTAAATGAGTTTATTCTTCTGTAAACTGGCATTCAATCTCACAAAATAACCCCATTTTTTCTTTTGTTCATTCCAGCTTAACTGCGCTTCCCAACCATAATAATTTTGTTTTCCAATGTTTTCATTCGGATAAGAAATGCCCAATAATGAACTTCCATTTCCCCTCATAATACTTAAATCAGCAAAATTATTTTTGTAATATTCTACATTTAAACCAAGCCTATCGTTTAGAAAACCTGCATCAATACCGATATTCAGCATCTTCGCATATTCCCAGGTAATGGCTGGATTCGCCAGAAACGATTCGCCAATAGTTGTGGCTGTACCCGCACTGCTTCCGAAAATTGCACCAGGTGAACCATTATAAACTTGCTGATAAGTGTAGTAAGCGCCATTGTCTCTGCCTACTTTTCCATATGAAGCGTACAACTTCAGCTGATTAAGCCAGCTGTTTTCTTTCAAAAAATCCTCTTGTTGGATATTCCAACCTAAACCAAGAGCTGGGAAAAAGCCATATTTAAATCCGCCTTTATCCGGATAACGGTTGGCGCCACTTTGTGAAAAAGAAACTTCAGCAAGGTATTTTTTATCGTAATTGTAAGATACGTGACCGGAAATACCCTGAATGGCGTAGGGTAAATTCGACCCATTGATTAAGTTATCTCTATTGGCCAGTATTACAGCATCAACACCATTTAAACCGAAATCACGTTGGTAGCCAAAAGATAATTCCTGAAAATCTGATCTGTTCTGGAAGGCAATGTTGTTACCATTTGCCTGGTCAGTATTGTTATTATACTGACGATAAACGGGAGATAAAGTACCAAAGCCACTTATTTGCTCAAATACCGCAAAAGATTTATTCCTAATATAGTTTTCTGCCAGATTACTGAAGAATGATGCCCTTGCTTTTACCCATAAACCTTTAGATAAATCGTCTAAATTATATTTCAGGTAAAAGTCGGAAAGAACCGTTCGGGTGTTAGTTTTAGAATAACCCGCACTCACACCCTGGGCTACAATATTATTTTGAAACTGAGCAGAACCGCCGTACGTGCCGTTGGCATTAAAAATAGGGTAAGCACTATTTGGCGTAGCCTTTAGAGCATTAAAAATACCTTGAGTTCCAGAGTTGCCGGGACTGTTATCGGTTAAAATGCGCCCCTGAACATAAAGGCCAGCGCTTAATTTGTCGGTCAGATTAACATCCACATTCGAGCGAATGAAATAACCTACAAAATTCGCATCGGTTGAATATTTGGTGTTGATATCGTCTCTTGTTTTCAGTAAACCATCTTGTTTAAAATGCTCCAGATTCACAAAAAATCGAACATACTGATTACCACCACTGGTATTTAAATTGTACCTGGCAATGGCTGCTGATTTTCTTAAAACTTCATCGGCCCAATTTACATTTGGATAGCGGAGAGGATCGCTACCTGTTTGGTATGCATTGATAGCGGATTGGCTAAAACCATTATTGGCAGCTGAAAGTCCGTCGTTGGTTAATGCCTCGTTATATAATGTGGCATAATTGAAAGCATCTAGAGGCTTTGATATTAAATTCTGAATTGGCTGTTGAATACCCCATTGCCCGGTGAAACTGATTTTTTGTCCGGCGACCATCCCTTTTTTTGTTACAATTGAAACTGCACCATTTGCTCCTCTAACACCCAACATGGCTAAAGAAACAGCATCTTTCAGCACCGTAACCGATTCTATTTCCTCTATTCCAATTTCTGAAACCGAACGTGGAATACCATCAATAAAAATTAAAGGACTTTGCCCCCTTAGGCGCATGCTATATCCCTCGTTGAAAGGTTGTCCGCTGTTTTGACTTGTGGTTAAACCTGCCAACCTACCTGCTAAGGCAATGGGGTAAGACGCCACTAAAGTACTGGTAAGTTCAGCACCTGGAATAGCGGTTGAAGAAACTGTTGAAAGTGTTTTTGGCGTATTAAAGTAGATAAGTTTTTTGAGTTTCTTATCCACCAGCTGCATGGTATCCTGCTTTTTGCTGATCGTATCTGGAACCTGCTGGGCATGTAGCCTTGATGCCTGATTAATAAATAAGGCACAGCAGGCGAATACCCTCAGCGGTTTAATGAAAACTGACATGAGTGGTTTATTTAGGTTTAAAAAGAGGTTAGGCTATAAAGGCAGCGATCGACTTGATCCATGCCGCAAAAGTAATAACTTATGCGCCCTTCAATAAATGTAGTGTAGATTTATTCTGCATATTAATTTGGTTAGGATTTGTTATTGTATCTGATTACACTCAAATATATCTACGTTTTGAGTCTTACCCTCAGGAAGAGATATCTATTTTTCATGGAAACGTTCCCAATTTTTGGGAACGTTTCCATGAAACAACAAATGAGGACTATACCTCTTTAGTATACCACCCTTAGCTTGTTAAATTGTCATTTTTCCTTCAAAAATTGCTATTGGAATCGCCATCCTCCAGGACACGTCGCTTTGCAGGCGGATTGATCGTAAAATAAAAAAAACTTCCTGTGCACCAAAAAGGCAGCAGGAAGTTTAAAAGCAATTAACGTAAAAATATTATTGAACCTGAACGTTGATCAGTTTGTACCAACCATCAGTAGTCATATCGCCGTTTACAGCTAATCTGATACCTGGCTTATTATCGTTGGTTGTGTCAACAATAGCTACAGCCCAGGTATAGGCTCCAGCAGGCACATCTAGCTTTGTCTTCAGTTCGTAGGTGGTGGCACTGCTTTTTAACCAGGTTGATGGTTCTCCATATTGATCTACAATTATTTTCTTTACGGTCCCAGAGCCATCTAACAAAGCAAAAGCAACTTTGTATTTATAATTCCATTGTGGTATGTTATTAGGCAAATAACCCCAGCCCATGTTTCTCCAGCGATGGGTAATGGTGGTTTCAGTATTAGCGCTCACTTTTTCTGGTACATACACCCGCTCCGGGTACAAGCGATAACCACCTTCTGAAATAAAACGCTGCACCAATGTAAATGACTTAGTAAACCAGCTTTCAGTATCTCCAACGCGAAAATCCATCATATTTACGGCTGCTTCCAATGAAGAATCAAACTCCCCTTTTCTTACATCTTCAGGATGTCCTTCCCTGTATTTTCCACTTGGATCGGTCCAATAGCGGTGCGTTCCGCTGGTAATCCAGCCACCCTCCATCAATATCGGGCGCTTGAAATTCCAGGTTTTAGCGAATGCTTTTTCCCAACTCTGGTAATAGTCAGTCATACCAAAAGCATCCTGGCGTAATATATAGCCTTTATTAATCAATTTCTTTAACAAACGATCTGAATTTGGATTGGCCGAACCCCAACTTACCGGATCGCCTACCACTCGGTGGTAGTTTATCGCCAAAGGTATTTTGGAGAAATTCTTCACATAAAGATCTGAAATCCAATCCATCACTTCTTCTTTTGCTTGTTCAATTTTATCTTTTGGTGCATTAGCAGCCGGATCAAAATAAATCACATTGTGGGCTTCTCCCCATTTGCCCAAACCGTAAGCATCAATAAAGGAAGTTTTCTTTGGATCATTAAAATCCTTTGCCAACTCTTCGATAAATTTAGCATAATGCTGCCTGAAAATTGGATCTTGTGGAAGGGGCGTTCTACGATCTGGAAATTTTGGATCTTCGGTGATGTATTTTGCACCTGCATCAAAAACGAATTGAGGCGTATTCAGGCCCTGGTCACGACCATCAACTACAATACGAAATGCAATCGGCAGACCTCTGTCTTGAGCGCCTTTAATCATTTTATAAAGCGCTGTACTCGGATCTCGCCACGCATATACGCCATTTGAAGGGTTAAAGTTTGCCCAACGCGTACGAATATAGCAAGCTGAAGCATAATCTATAGCCTTAACTTTTTTACCCAAATCAGGAACATAATATTCTGTATCCCAATATCCTGGCTGGACAGTACCTGAACCATACATTACCCAACCATTAAGCGGGTTACGGAACATGGTGTTTCGGTTGTAGTTTGGTTTAACCAACGTACCTTCCGCTTGTTTTTCGGTTTCATTATTGTTCTTTTTACAGGCAAAGGCGAGCATACACAAGGCAGCGATCAGTATTTTGCTACCAATCATTTTATAGTTCATTTTTTTTCATTTTTTAGCGTCAGTTAAAATTTTTTAAAACGTGATTATTGCTAGCGTTTCTGGGCCAATATGGTGTTGTTTCGCAAATCGAAAATCAAAACATTTGTCGTTGCTGGTATAGTAAGGTAAGCGTTTCTATGTTCTCCAGATGAGCCCCCTGCTAGCGTTAAAGCTGTTCCAAGCACTAAATTTTGATCTTGACGCAAACCTGCGTCGGTAAGCGGACCTACAAAAGCATAAGATAAATTTTTATTATTATCGCTTCCGCCATACACAATAAACTTAGCTTTGCCTACCCTTCCACCGGTGTAAACCAGTACTTGCGGATCGGCCAGACTTACTTTCAAATCCATTTTAATTGGGTTGCCCCAATTGTTAATGGCACCATGCATGTATAATTCTGTTACTGTGGTATTTTGAGCAACGCCACCTTCACCATTCCATGAAACTACACGAGGTGTAAGAGCTGTCGCTGGCGAGTAAATCGTTGCCGATGCTTTCTGCATATTTACCACTACCCGGTATGCACCAGCTGTTTCAATTTTGAAAGCAAATGGATTTTCTCGAAGTCTGATTGGCACTGCTTCGCCATCCTGCAGGACAGTATTGGCACTGGTAGGCACTACATAATTGGTAGCTCCTCGAAATTCTACCGGAATTTCGAGGTTACCAGGCTGTAGATTCAACACAAAAGCATATTGGTTAAGGTTTTCCAGTGTTTTTGGCATTTCGATTTTATTAATGCCTGTGATGGCTGATCCACCCAAGAAAACTTTATCCGCATCAAAAACTACGGTTTTGATTGGAGTAACCTCTACCCTTGTGGTTTTAACTTCAGGGGCCTCAAAACTTCCGCCGCCTTCCCACTCGGCCACTACCCTAAACTCCAGGGTAAAAGACTTATTGGCCGGAATTCCCCATTTTTCGTTCGCCCAGTTTTGAAGCTGCTCTGAACTAAAGCTTTTACTGTAAATGCCATCATCTTCAAATGTCATAATGGTTGTAGCGGTTCCAAAATTATTTCCTACCACATCCAACCGGGTGGTGTAAGTCACCATATGGTCATCAGATTGCGGTCGTGCTGGGGACCAGCTAAAGGTAACGATGTCTTTCGACGGGTAATTTTCATCTAAGGCTACGTTGGGAGATGAAACCCTAAGTTCCATCTTCTCCTGAACTTTATCAATGTCGTTAATGCCTTTTTTGCAAGCCGAAAGGCAAAACAAAAAACTAAAGGGCAATAATATTTTATATAAATGGTTGCTTTTTTTCATGATGTTTTGAGATCAAATCACTTTCTATTTTAACTCCTGTAACTTAAAGATGGCTTATTAATAGCCAGGATTTTGGGGGAATGGTGCCCCAGTATTGGCGTCTCTGATCGACTGTGGAATTGGCCACAACGCATAATTTTCATTCACTTTAACAGCAATAGCGGGGTTATACTGTTTTACACGGTCAACATATTTCTTTGTACGAACCAAAGTAAATCGACGACTTTCCTCTCCTACCAGTTCCCTGATGCGTTCATCCAAAAGAAAATCCATGTTCATATTTGCTGCAGCTACATCTGTAGCACCTGCTCTTCTGCGCACTTCGTTTACGGCATCAGCTGCTTTAGCTGGATTGTTTTGTCCTAAATAAGCTTCTGCCAACAATAGATAAGTTTCAGCCAAACGAAACTTCATCCGATCTTTGTAACTTCCGGTTAAACTTAAATTCTCTGGCCGACCATAGAAGAATTTTGTAACCGCCGGAAATAAAGTTTTAGTAGTAAACCAGGTTTGCTCAGTGATTGGTGCCTTTTTGCCCACCAAAGAGCTTTCGTTAGGATTATTATAGTACCAGTCACGTTTAATATTGAAGTTTGAATTACGAATATCATTAGCCGTGAAGATGCCGGGCACGTTACCACTGGCATTCGTGCGGGCAGTACCAGTCCACCACTTCATTGGCACCAATTGCGCCAAACCACGACCACCAAGCGTATCGGCTAAAACGAAGCCAGTGATTGAAGAATAATTTGGAATCCATGCCCTACGTGTCCAATCATCTGAATTGGTACCGCCGCCTACTACATTAAACTGGAACTGCAATACCCAGAGGCTCTCCTTATTTGCAGCCGAACCTAATCTGTTTTGGTTATTTTCTAGAAACATATCGCTAAAAACATCCCCAGGTTTGTCTTTACTTACACCAAACCTGGTTTTCATCAGATTATAATATCCGCTATTAATTACCGCCAGTGCTGCCTGTTCTGCAGCTGCATAATCGCCTTGTAACAACTGAACTTCGCTGAGCAAGTGGCTTGCAGCCCATTTGGTTACTTTCCCGTCTTTTACCTGATCTGGGTTTGAGGGCAGATTTTGTACTGCAAATTTTAGGTCATCAACCATGTGGCCAATTACCTCTGCTTTTGGCGTACGCGTAAAGTTTAATTGAAAATCATAAAGAATTGTTTCTACGTACGGAACATCTCCATATAAATAAACCAGTGTACGGTAAGCGTAAGCCCTAAAAAAGCGTGCTTCTGCCTGAAAGCGGACTTTATCAGATGGCGAATCCCAAGTGGTATTTTGATCTGAATACACCAGCATTAAGTTGGCTGATGAAATTAAACTGTAAGCCCAATTCCAATAAGTACCTACAAAACGTTCGGTTGGTGTAAGGGTTAAATTAGCAAAGGCCATCAAAGAAGCATCACTGTTGATCACATCAGCAATGTCTGTTGCCGCCTGCAAGGCTTCATAAGGCGCAGCGCCATTATGGATATAAGCGCCGCCCTCTCCATAAGTATTATATTCAGAACGAGCGAGGGCATAAAGACCCGCACTACCTACTTCAAATCCGTAAGTACTGGTATAAGTATTGGTTGGCGCGAGCTGATTTTTCAAATCCTCCTCCAAAAACTTTTTACACCCGCCTAAGAAGATGATTATGATAAGCGCTAAGCTTGCATTAATAATATTTTTCATTTTCGTGTTTGTATTAAATTAGAAATTTACGTTTAGGCCAAACATGTAGGAACGTGCCGTCGGGAAAGAAGCCATCCATGAGTTATCGTAATTGAGTACCTGTCTGATGTTAGAGAAGGTATGTAAGTTATTTACACTTGCATTGACATCAATACCACTTAAGCCTAGTTTTCCTGTGATATTTTGAGGAACCCGATAACCCAAGGTGATGTTCCGCACCTGAACATAGTTTACTTTTTTGTAGAAACCATGTCCTTGCGTATTGAGGTAACCTGGGGAAACAATAGTTGCATTCGGGTTTTCAGGTGTCCAGTAGTTGGCGCCGTGAACATAGTTGGTGATTCCGAAAGTCCAGGAACCAAGGTTAGCCATGTGGTCATCACGCCAAACGCCAAACACGCCTGTCACCAATGCCGAAGCGTAAAAATTCTTGTAGCTTAAGCGATTGGCTAATGAAGCGGTATATCTCGGATTTTTCGAACCAATTACTTTTCTATCAGAAGTATTGATGATACCATCACCATTTACATCTTCTAGTCGGGCAGCGCCGGCAGCAGCTCCTGGCTGCATACTGTAGTTTTCACCACTTTGCCAAATTCCAATCATGTTAAAATCATAAAATACACGCAGTGGTTTTCCGATAAACCAGTTGTTATTGATGTCATCTTTTCCATCACCCCTCAGCTCTACGATTTTATCACGATTCAATGAGAATACTGATGTAGAACTCCACTTAAAATCTTTTTCGTCTATATTTTTTGTATTTAGCGTTACTTCAATACCTTTATTTCTGGTTGAGCCAATGTTATCATAAATACGGCTGTAACCATTCATAATTGGCACTGTACGGGTCATCAATAAATCTTTGGTATTTGATACATACCCATCAATCGTACCGGCTATTCTATTCTTTAATAACTGGAAATCTAAACCCAGGTTAGTAGAATAAGTGGTTTCCCATTTCAGATTTGGATTACCGATACCATCACCGGCTAAATAGGCGGTATTCACAGGAACACCGTTATCACCCCAAATATATTTTACATTGGAGTATAAACGGTCCAAGGACTGATAAGGAATTATGGCCTGGTTTCCGTTTGCGCCATAAGAAACACGTAATTTCAAGAAATCCAGCCATTTTATATTATCTTTCAGGAAATCTTCCTCACCAATATTCCAGGCCAATGCGCCACCTGGAAAAAATGCGTATTTATTGTTTCTTGCAAAAACAGAAGCACCGTCGCTACGTCCGGTAAACGTGAGCAAATATTTCCCTTTATAAGCATAATTTAAGCGTCCCATATAGGAAAGTAATGCCTTATCTTCCTTACTTGAGCCAATAACAATATTACGGGCAGCGGTGCCCATCATGAAATACTCGGTATCATCAGTTACAAAACCTTCACCACTTTGATTGGAATTTACAAGGCGATCAGCCTGCATACTGAATAAACCTGTCACGTCAAATTTATGATCACCAATTTGCTTTTCGTACTTTAACAAGTTTTCCCAGGTGTAATCATGATAGTGAGAATTGCTAACAGAAGCACGGCCACCCACTAAACCTGCCTGCTCTCTTCCATCAAAAGTATTTCTGCCATAGTAAGTTCCATTGAACCCACTTCTATAATTATATCCAAAATTAGATCTTGCCGATAATCCTTTAACAGGTAGTACGATATCGGCATAACCCGATAAAAAGAAATTTCTGTTCAACCGATCCTGGATTGCATTTACATTCCTCATTGGATTGGCAATTAATGAATACTCCATCGGCTCGGGTACATAATTCCCTGCGGCGTCTCGATAACTACCGTAAGGGCTTTGCTTGATGGCATGCTCAATATTTGGTTGGATCCCACCATCACTTCTTTGCGTAAATTGCATGCCCACACCAATAGTCAACCACTTATTAAAAGTTTGGTCTAAATTAGCAGTCATATTTAAACGTGATAATGTGGAATTGTATACTACACCATCCTGATCCAGTGCCGATAGTGAGGCAATGTATTTAGTACTTTCGGTTCCACCAGAAATGCTTAATTGATGATCCATTGTCATCGCTTTTCTAAAAATGTAATCTTGCCAATCGTGGGTAATTCCTTGCTGATAATTGCCCCGCTCTGTTACACTAATGATGTCGCCGGCAATAGGATCTAAAAGATAGCCGGTATAACCCTGCCTCAATCGACCAATGTCCTGCTGAAAGCGGATATATTCATTCGGACCCATTACATCAATACGCTGCATGGGCTCAGCCATCCCTAACTGCCCACGGTAAGAAACACTGGCCTTGCCTAGCTGCCCTCTTTTGGTTTGGATTAAGATAACTCCATTCGACCCTCTCGATCCGTAAATCGCTACGGCTGAAGCATCCTTTAACACTGTTAAGTTTTCAATATTGTTGGGATCTAGATCTGCCAAAGATCCGCTATAAGGAATTCCGTCTAAAATAATTAACGGGTTGTTACTAGCAGACAGCGAGTTTTCTCCACGGATAAGTAAGGTTTGATTGGCTCCAGGTGCTGCATTACCTGAGGTAATACTGAAACCGGCTACCTGCCCTACCAAACGATCCATTAAATTTGGCGTAGACACCATATTAATTTGCTCTTTTCCAACCACCGCTAAGCCGCCGGTAAGGTCTTTTTTCTTAGCCGTTCCATAACCCACCACTACAACCTCGTCCAGCTGTTTATCTCCACTTAACTTTACGTTGATTGTTTTGGAATCCGCTTTTATTTCCTGGCTATCAAACCCAACATAAGAGAATACTAAAATGGCCGCTGGCGCTGCCTTTAACGTATAATCTCCATTTTTATCTGTCGATGTTCCGGTATTGCTCCCTTTTACTTTAACCGATACGCCTACCAGTACATCGCCTTTAATATCAGTTACCTTTCCCTTAATTGAAATAAGATCCTGTGCATAACCCATGTTTACCGCAGAGAGAAGCAGGACAACAGCCATGAGACTGCTTTTGAGCATTTTGTGTATTTTTATTATCATACAAGTTTATAAATGGTTAGTATTAAGATGATTATTTATTCACTGCGCCAGTAAATCACGACGGATGTAAACTTCGCTGCTCATATTTTGCTTTGATATGCATGTATTTGATTATTTATTTTTATGGAAAAGGAGAGAGATACGAATAGTGGTAATTTCTTCTCTCGGCTGGAACACCGACGGACTCAACTTCCAGCTGTGTGTTTTGCTGATTAATTCTCATGTGCTGCATTATATTTGGTTGATACAAAACTAAGCGCAAATCAAAATTTGGAGGGGCTGTTTTTGTACGGAAATGGTTTGCTTTTGTACAATTAAAGGCTTTTAGCAGAATTTTTCGAAATTAAGATAGCTAATGAAGGATAAGCTATCTATTGCTCATTCAGGATGTTTTAGAAAACAAAAATTATATGGCTATGATCAGGAGAAAAAAAACAAGCACCTATCCATAAGGAAAGAAGCTCTATTTCGGGGAATTTTAAAGACATTAAAACTGCGCGAAAAAAACTAGAACAACCATAAATATTAATGCCTGGGATCTCTGAGAGGCCCATATGAAAAACTTATGAATGCAAACGATTGTAACCTGCAGATTTATGCACATGCGCGTGCAGTGAAGAACTACGCTTTAAATTTACTAATGATTTGGAAGATGCCAATGATCTTTTCCAGGATACCATGATCAAGCCCATTCGATTTTTTTATAACTACGAACAAGACACGAATTTAAGGGGTTGGTTGTTTGTCATCCTGAAAAATACTTTCATTAACGACTACAGGAAAAATCGAAAAAAAACGAGATCATAACACAGGAGGAAGAAATCTCATCGGGAAACTTATTAACCACTTCGCAAAGTAATGGTGCTATAGGTTCATTTTTTGTCGGGGACATTACGAAGGTTTTAAAAGCCTTACCTACTGCATATTCCATCCCATTTACGAGATATATGGAGGGTTATCAATATGAGGAGATAGCAAACGAACTTCAAATTCCATTGGAAACTATCAAAACGAGCATACGCCCAGTTCGGGAAATACTAAATACCGCTTGACAATTTATAAAAATAGAATAAAGTAATTATAGAAGCTCCCTAACTGAAGATTTAGGATTTGTTAGCTAGGTGACTCCATGCCGGACTGACAAGCATAGGACAAGACATCACTTATCCATTAACTTATTATTTATTAATCTGCTGGAGGTGATTGGTTTCTACCACAAGATACTGATTTAAAATTCCGAAATGATATCGTCAAAGCTACCCAAATCCTTTATATCATACATATCCAAATATCCCAGCATAAACTGATCCAGCTAGGCATACAGGTTTCAATTCGGTTGCCTGTTGAGCCATGGGGTAACGCCTCTTGGTCCATTCCATGGAATGGTGCTTAATGAGGTGGTGATTCTTGCGCTGGAGGTCATAGGCATCTACATACAGGATTGTGCCACCGCTGGAAAGCACGCCATAATAAGGGATATAGGTGAGCATATTAGGCATGACGACCGGATTAACACCGAAGAAACTGATGCGCGAGCCGTCCTGTTTATAGCTTTGTCTATATAAAACCTTGTCATCATAAATAAAATAAACCGGTTTGCCGCCCTGGTTGTATGTAGTGGTCCCGGCTTTTTCAAAAGTTATTGCGTTGAGGTCGGGGAACCAGTCAGGATGCTCGGGCTGCGCCCATAGGCCAACAATGCTGGGGGCATTTATTGGAAAAAGCTTCATATCCACCATAGAAATGATTGGCGTGCTGCCGCCGGTAATGCTTTTTCTGTCGGCAGAAATGATATAAACCTGAGGTGAGTTAAACTGTTCTTCCCCTGGCAGCTCAAACATTATGGTGATCTTGGTTTGACCCTGCGGCCGCTGTTCTACTTTGGTTATTTTCCCCTTAACATCTCCCCTTCTCCAAACGCTTAAAGTGAGGTGCGACCAGAAGGTGACTTCATCTGCTGCACCGAAGCGCAGTGACAGGGGCCTTGGGAAATAGTGGTCGCCTACGTTGGCCAGGCCCGTGTACTTGGTATTGGAAAAGCTGTATGTGCCTTTGCTGTCTTTATCCGGATTCAGCTGAGATTTATATTTTTTACATGCAGTGCTGCTCAATAAAATAAGCACGATCATTAGTTTTAACGATTTTTGTATTATCTTTTTCATGGCCTTGGCTATTGGGGTCTGTTACCGGCATCAGTAGGAAAAAGCCCTTCGTCTACCTGGGTACCCTGTCCCGCCACCCGGCACCAGTTGCCCAAGCGTTTGTGGTAGACTTCCAGCCGGCGGACTTTGATGCTGATGTCCTGGCCGTTGACCAAGAGGTTTACTTTAATCAGCAGGTTCACCACGGCGATGTTGCCCTCATAGATACGGATGTATTCATTACCCGGAACTGGCCTGACGGACTTGAAGGTAAGCTTTTCTTTTTGCTGCACGGCTAACCATTGCTGGCGAGAAAAAGAGATATCCCCTTTTGGTCCCACAGCTATCATGTCGCTACAGTCTGTTGTCACTCCCGGTTTTTGGCTTCGCAAAACTTGCCTGATTTCTGCCCGTTCTTTGGGATAGCTTGTCGTATCCATCTGGGCGGTGACATGAAGATAAAAGAATGACAAAAACGTGAATAGCAAAACTGTTTTCATGGTTGATTTTTTGTTTAAAGGTAAAGGCATGGAATATTGATGGAATAAAAAGTAGCCTAAGTTACTCCGGGGAAAGACACACAATCATTTCTGGTCTATGGAATGATTTCGTCGTCGATAAAATGCTTTGATAGACGTGATACCCGGCTTGGTCGAATATCCGGCAGCGAATGGGATTAGCAGGGAATTGATCTGTATATTAGAGCTGAAATCAGATCCATGATGCAGCAACTTCCTTTTCTTTTCGCGCGTGAGGGAGGCTGGCGCCTTGCCCGGCACCTGAGTTTTTGGTCCGCATGGTTTATTTTTCAGCTGCTGTTATACTCCTTTTCACCTTCCCCGGTGCTCCAACATCAGGCTTTCCTTAACCGGATTTTAATTACGCTGCCCGAAACGCTAATTTTCCTGATTCCGAGCATGTTCCTGGCCTACACGCTGATGTATTGGGTTATCCCCAGGCAGGTGATTCCAGGGGATTATCTTTGGGCGGTATTGAGCTCGATATTACTAATGGTGCTCACTTCCGCCTTGTCCGCTGCTTTGTCGATGAGCCTGGTGGATTACCTGCGCCATAGAAACGGAGCCCGCTTATCGCCAAGGATTGCTACTGAGCGGCATCCAGTCTTTTACATCCAGCTCGGCACGCTATGCTGGCAGGTCTTCGGGGTAGTATCACCGTAGGCGGGGTTGCCGCGGCGGTTAAGCTAATGAAGTGTTTTTATCAAAAGCAGGAAGCTGCACTGCGATTAGAGAAGGAAAAGGCGAACGCAGAACTTCAGATGTTGAAAGCGCAATTGCACCCCCATTTCCTCTTTAATACCCTAAATAATATATATGCTTTTACGCAGGAAGTTTCCCCGAAAGCATCGGCCATGGTTATGGGACTCGCCGAGCTGTTACGTTATATCTTATATGATTGTAATAAGCCATTGGTTCCGCTTGATCAGGAACTTAAAATGATCCGCGATTATATTCAGCTCGAATCCGCGCGCTATGGGGAGGGTCTCGATATTTCCCTTCAGCTGCCAGACGGCGGCGGTTACCGCATAGCCCCCTTAATCCTTTTACCTTTCGCTGAAAATGCTTTTAAGCATGGGGCCAGTCAGCTAATTGAGCGGCCCTGGATAAGCGTCGATATTTCGATGAATGTTGACTGGCTAACAATGAAACTTATTAACGGAAAGCCCGGACAGCTTAAAACAGGAATGCCTGGCATCGGAATTGAAAACGTCCGCAAGCGGCTTGAGCTCCTCTACCCCGGAATGCATGCGCTAAAAATCAGTAATATGGAGGAAATGTATATTGTTGACCTGGAAATTAAGCTATCTGATCATGGAGAATAATGTAAAGTACAATTGCCTGATTGTGGATGATGAACCCCCGGCAAGGGAAGTTCTGAAGCGCTACATTGCCCAGCTTCCCATGTTGCATCTGGCAGGTGAATGCAGCAATGCTCTACAGGCGGCTGCAATGCTAAAGTCCGAGCACATCGATATCCTGTTTCTCGATATCCAGATGCCGCAACTGAGCGGGTTGGAGCTGATAGGCGCACTCATCAATCCGCCAAAAATCATATTAACTACCGCTTTCGGGCAATACGCGGTTAAAGCTTTTGAACTGGAGGTCACAGACTACCTGCTTAAACCAGTAAGTTTCGAGCGGTTTTTAAAAGCGGCGATGAAAGCTTTGCCTGATCAGGATTCTGCGCAGCAGGCACCAGTGAAAAAAGGTGCAGCGGATTTTTCCAGCCCTGCATTCCTTTACTTTCGTGCGGATCGTAAAATGATTAAAGTCCAGCTGGATGAGATTCAGTACGTGGAGAGTTTAAAGGATTATGTCAAAATCCATACGACCAGAGGCACGGTGATCACCAAACTTACAATGGCCTCACTTGAAGCCATGCTCCCCGTGGCTGCTTTTCTAAGGGTGCACCGGTCATACCTGGTGGCTTCTGATAAGATAGATTCTTATACTCCAGATGAAGTTTATATTTCAGCCCGGGAAATACCAATTGGCGCCAAATACCAAATGCAGGTTCTAGCGGCTTTAAATTGTGTAAATAGATGATTTATTAAAAAACCAGCCACGTTTTCAATCATCAACGGAATCTAATGTGATTTAGCTTGCCATGGTTTATTTCCCTGTTAAATAAATAAATGGATAAAGTAGAAATAACAGTTAGAACAGACCTAATACACAGGCAAAAAGATAACTATAGTACATTCAAAATTGACTTTAGATCTGTCGCCTGCATTAAAAACAAAAGATGCACATGGTTGCAAATTTCGGCTTCGTTGACCAGACGATTCCGTTGTGGATTGACCAGTATCAAATTGAAACCGACTTATCTCCATCATGTCACTAATCAACCTGTTGAGATGATCATTTTAGGCCGAACAAACTGAATTTGATTTCCGAAATAAGTTGATCACTGCTAGCGAAATCTCGAAATCAGCTAAAGAAGGTGTCGACCGACTTGCCAAGCTTAAGCCATCATTAGCGCGGTTAGACCCTCCAACCGACCACGCCAGAACGTACCTCTCTACTAATTTCTTATGTAAAAATGGTAAATTTTGGAGAAATAGGTGGCAAATGTGGTGTAGAGTTTATTCAAAAAGCTTTATATGACTTGACCTTAAAAAAAAGCAAAACGGGAGATAAAGTCAACATACTTAATGCTGTCAGTTATTACTTGAAATATTGATCTATATTTGCCAGCTGGTAATGAATGGACAGGGTAGCCACTTTACGGTCCCTTTCAAAAATTGGACTGGTGATGATGATACTATTACCACTTTGTGTATTCAGTCTGGCTGAATCTGTCGAGAGGAAGTTGATATTATAGAAAGTGGAATACAGATGTCCAATCTCTGACTTTTTACTTGAAGCTATGATTATTCCGTAATTATCAATCACGGATGCCTCCTGCAAATTCTCCATGGTCATAAGCTGGTTAAGATAAGTACTTACAGCTTTCCTATCCCCTTTCAAAAGTTCAGTGCGGATTGCCAGACCAATGGCTTGCTAAATACCAGCAATTGGTTTTTTAATGAAGCATCTAACTTAGCAGCAATTTTGTTTTTATAAAACTGGCTCTGCCTTTGACTTTTCTGAATGATGGACTTCCGTTCTATTGATTTCCATGCCCAAAGTGAAAGAATGACAACAATACTTACAGCGATTGAAATCAAAAAAGTTTTAACGGAGATGGTAGATTCCTGCCTCCTGTGGATTTGAATATGTCTATTTGCTGAAGTGGCCATTGATGTAAACCTGTTTGTTTACAATGCCGAACATGGTGATTTTGTTTCCACCTTCGACGAAAATTAACAAATGCACGTTTGTATAGAAAATAGGGAGGAAATCACAAAATATCGGACTAAGAAAACCTGTATGATTACCTATAAAAGAAGCGATATCAATGTTAATCCGTTTCATTTGAAAATAACCCTCTAAAACTGGTTTCTCTAGATGTGTAAATAATTGGTCAACTACTTATTTTAGCCAATACACTTGGAAGTAACAGCAGCAAGCTCATACCTACTACTTAACTAACAGTATTCAATTTATCAACTTGACTCGGATGACCCCGGACAAGTGCAAACGACTTTTAGAACTTTGAGGTTATTTGTGTGATTGAATAAGTGCAAGTTTATAAACAGATTAAGCGTACGCAAGTTCAATAAACTGCTTGAGCGCCTTCTTGATCTCTTCCTGACCCGAAACTCGCTGCAAGTCTATTCCGCAAAAAGGATTTTCCTGCATTTTGGCATGAAGGGTAAGATAGTAGACCCCGCCCATCAACAATGCATACATCGCCCGAAAGTTTTTATCGCTGCCTTCAAAATGCGCATCGAAGACCTCGCTCATCACCTGATTACCGATATCCTCACGTTTCAGATCAAGCGCTTTCAAAATCGGCAATTTCTCGCTGAGTCCCC
Organism: Pedobacter agri PB92; assembly: GCF_000258495.1. Lineage (GTDB taxonomy): Bacteria > Bacteroidota > Bacteroidia > Sphingobacteriales > Sphingobacteriaceae > Pedobacter > Pedobacter agri. The sequence goes on along the minus strand of NZ_AJLG01000018.1, from coordinate 13,570 downwards.
ATGTAATGATCCGGCGCATCTCCTCATTATTTATCAGGCTGTCAAACTGGTTCTCCAGCACATTGTAAGCAAGCATCTTACCGGCATCCGCCTTGCTGGTCTCCACAATACCTCCCACTTCCTCCGGACGGATCTTCCAATAGTCGTTGGTATTAAGATACTCTTTTACTAGTCCCTCAAGGCTACCAAAATAGTCATAGATCAGTCTCCTATCTACCTTTGCGACATCAGCAACCCTGCTGATGCTCAGCGCCGAAAAACCATCCTTTTTCAGGATTTCTCCTAGGGCATTAATTAGGTTTTCCTTGGTGCGTTCTTTGTTTCTGACCGGGCCATCTGTAACTTTTCTTGCCATTTAAATCAACTTTGGTGCAATTTGCGATTTTTTGCGCCACCATCAAAGATTCCGCCCGCACAAATAAACGTCATCTTCATTTCCATGAAGCGACAAGCCACAGTTTGACAAAGGGTAACGTTGGATTAAAAACACGATACAACAAGAAAAAAAGCAAGAAAAATTTATATCACACTATTGTGATATAAATTTATTTCACTAGTTTTGTCTTCTCCGTAAATTGGAGAAATTAATACTGTACTCGATATCCAACACAAAGGCTCTGAGTACCCATTCAAAACTTTGCAAACAACCATTTGAACACACTGAACAATGAAAAAAATTACCTTTTGTTCCTCCATTTATTGGAACGATATTTTGTAATCCTGTAGCAAGGAACAAGAAGCACAACTGATCCAGATGCAGACAGCAGAACAAAATCCGAAAACGCTCAGGTGCAGAAATAGAGCCGTATCGTTGACACTTCATCAATTCTGCGATACAAAGCGCCAGACTCGCTGCTATCTGATCAACCTCCAAAAGATCGTGACCAGTGATAGCTATTACAAAAGATGCACAACCAGGTCAAGCATATTCTATAAACGACATTGATTTATACTGATGAAATAGCAATGGCATACCCTACCCAAAATAAAAAACTAAAATTATTATATATACTTAAAATCCAACATTATCAATGTTATCCACTAACCTATCCAACCCACAAGATCTCAAAACCCTGATCAAACAAAGAAATTTTTTGAAAGGCGTTCTCATTGGAATCTGCATCCTTTGGCCATTTGTACTAGCAGCCGCCATTTATTTTTATTACAAGAAAGATAACATTGCGCTGTTTATACCCTCAATTACGATTTTCATCAGTTTTCTACCCATCTATTTACGGATCAAAACATTGACTTCCGAAATAAAATCAAAAGAACTCAGATAGTCATCAATCAGAAAAAGGCGAACGCCCACTATCCAATGAAAAACAAACTTCATATTACTGCCCTTATTTTTCTATTGACATTGGCTTCCTGCTCGAAAAAAATCATTTACAGCCAGAAAAAGATCTATCAGAACAAATTCGAAGATGCAGTTCCAGTACTCAATATCGCAACATTCCATATGGGCGAAACCTCAGATGCAAATTCAACAGCTTTCGACGAGAAAGACTCAAAAAACCAGAAAGACATCAGAGACCTGGCAAGGAAACTGGCAGCGTTTAGCCCAACCATAATCATCATCGAAGACCGTCCAAAAAATGATTCGACCAGAAAAGCAGATTACATGAACTACCTCAAAAATCCGAAAAAGAGATTCAAAGATCCGGATGAAAGAGAGCTGCTTGCCTATGAAGTTGCAAGATTAAGCCGTGCAGAAAAAATATATGGAATTGACTTTAAAGAGGGTTATGACTACCAGATCGGCGGCAAAGTAAAACATACAATGGACAAAAGCACCAATAACAGGTATTGGAAACTCATCGAGGAGAACGAGAAGAAAAACCCTGAGGAAGGCATTCCCTTTTATGATCTTTTCAAACTCAATAACCACCCCCAGTACCTGGAAAGTATGATCAATATCAATGCAGATATGCTGACCTATATCTCCAGCAAGGGTAAATCAGAAGGTGCCGACGAGGCCGCAAAATTCTATCATAGGAATCTGGTGATCTTCTCCAACCTCAATCAGATCCCTTTAGAAAAACGACCGGATATTTATCCTGATGGGTGGAACACATACCGCATTTTTCAATGATTTTCTGAGACGAAGCCCCAAATATAAATTGGAGGATCCATTTGATTATCTGAAATAACATTGATCACAAATTAGGAATCGGCTGGTAGAACGCATAATTACATCTATTACGATCAGGCTATTAGCCAATTATACTCTTGCCCGGAGTTTGTAAATATGCATATAGACTTTATGTTACCGCAGCAATGGAAGGTAATAAAGTATTATGTCAAAGCAAACTAGCTTATGTTTGATGAAGAAGCCAAAAGATGACCACAGACATCATCAAAATTCAAACTCTTAGCTTTTTTAAGCTGCGTCACCAAGAATCCGAAGGAAGTCGAGCCCACCAACCTAACCACCTGTATTTCAATACCTTACATATGCTTTTTGGAATTTTCGTTTCAAAGACTCACCTCGCCTTCTTTTGATTGCAAATCTTAATAAAGTTAAAAATAAATCATTTATTGTAGTTTTTTATTTTAAGAAATTTCTTTTTAAGAAATTTGTCCGTTTCTTCATCTTTTAGAAATTTTCGCTGCGATTTAATCCTCTGCCGCATAAATTAATACCAAAGTGGAATATTAAAATCATTAGGTATCCTGCTGAGGATCACTAAAGAAACTTAACATTATCAATCAAATTGCACCATATTTAAAAATTAATAAATATGATGAAAATAACATTGATAACGGAAGAGGATTTAAAATCTTTTAGAGAAGATCTTTTAAAAAATATTGAGGAAATCATTATGTCTTCTCCTCGTTCATGTAAAAAATCAGATTGGTTGAGAAGCGCTGAGGTTAGAGAAATTCTGAATATTTCTCAAGGAACGTTGCAAAATCTGAGGATACATGGAACCATAAGCTACAGTACAGTAGGCAAAACGCTTTACTACAAGCGAACAGACATCTACGAACTATTGGAAGCCAATCTCAAATAGTTTAAGAACAATACCATTGATTACTTTCACAACTTTTCGCTATATTCAAATATGGAAATATTCGAGTCAAGTCCATACGTGATTGAACGTGCAAAAAGAATGGCACCATATTTTGCGAAAAGAAACTGGTTTGTCACCGCCCGATATGCACATAGAAGAAACAGGTTTGCCGGTTAATGATATAGAATACATATTTTACCATAATGGCCGTCAATACAAATCATTTACGGTTTATGATATCAGGGAGTTTGATGTTTGGGATGAGTAACTGATAACCCTATCACGAACAGCTTATTTCTTGAATACGCAGGTTACCTCACCACATCGTTGGTATGCATCACATTTACCGCCCGCAACTCTTCCTAAAAAATAATTCAAATTGTAACTTTATCAAATCTTTTAACAACACCTTTGTCTTCCCAATATTGACTCTTATCTTTTAGTTATTCTCATCTTTGACATAATCTTCTTTTACCGCATTATTATACACGGCTATTATCCCTCTTGTTATAAGCCACTTCTAAATTAAAAAGTTGGCAGTTGATTCCCGGAACTATTTTACAACTTATCTATAACAAGGTTGTAGAAACTACTTTCGGAATGACCTCTACCACTGGTATATTTAATGGCTATTGCCTTATAAATAAAATTCGCTTGAAATATTAACGCTACAAATATGTAATTGGAGTTTTGTATAATTTAAATGACTAACATTATAGAATCTTAAAATCTTAATTTAACGTAAAAATTATGCAACTCAAAAACACCTCAAAACTATTTCTGACGCTCTTATTTGTAGTATCCCTAACCTACATGTCGTGTAAAAAACCGAAAAAACAGTAACCACAATTGAATCTCTAAAATCTGACGAAAGATTTATCGCTATTGTAAAACAAAATGCATCTCTAATAGCAAATGGCAGTAATGGTAAAGAAGCAGTGTCATTAATTACTAAACCAAATCCAACTGCGGCAGAACTTAATAAATTTTCTACATTACTAGGATTCAAAGATTTCGCCGAATACTCTGACTTTGTTCAAAAGCAGGATGCAGTTCTTCTTAAACTGAAAGAAGAATATCAACTCGAAAAAGTGAGTCAAAAAGATCTAACAACGATAGGTATCGAAGTCTTGAATTCCACGAAACACCATTTAAGATTAGCAGTTTGAAAGGTAATGTTGTGCAGGTTGAGGATATGAACAATTGCGAAAGAATTCGCAGAAATTGTATAATAATGGTAGGAGCAACAGCTACCGCAGCTCATGTTGCGTGTGTTGCGGCAGATCTTACGGTTCTTTTGGGCGCTGTGTGCCATGGTGCAGCAATTGCTTACCAATTAGCTGCGGGTGATAATTGTAATGCGGCGGCGCAAGATTGTAACGGAGTGGTGACAGCTGAATAATAAATAAATATGGAAAGAAAAATTTCTCTAAAGTGGTTAGGTATAGTTCCTTTCGTACTTTATCTTTTAGCTACTCAACTCTTTGATATAACTACGGAGACCAAGATTATTATATTATCTGGAGTTATAGTATTAGGGATTGCCTCCTTAGTTTTTAACTACAAGGCTTTGCGTCAAAATAATAATTACAAAATGTTTGTATTATTTGTAGCAGCTATCCTCACTATTGGGATTTTCTTATTCCAATATATTCGTTAGAATGTATTCCACATAAAGTAAAATAGCGAAATCCATGGTTTAGCTATTTATATATGGGTTTAATTGCTTTCGTCTTGATTATTTCAGGCTATTGGCTGTGCGATAATATAGTATTGCAACAGCTTTGCACTATTAAAAAAATAAATCTACTTTCATTCCTCACTTTCTTGACGGAACCGCAGCCACCTAATGAGTTGGTAATCCGCCGTAATTTTTTTGTGATAATCCTCATACTGGCAAGTACCGGTGCGGTGCAATGGTATTTTGGAGAGTGATATCAATTTGCTATGAATATTGATAAGCCATCGTACCATTAATCAACCCCAACAGTCATTCTAACCGGTTTTCCCTGCCTATCCAAAACATGTACTACATTAACAGCCCTCAAAGATCTAGCGATAAACGCTATATCGAATTGAACTACATCAAACCGCTGGAAAGTATTAGTAACATCTTCTGAATAGAATCTTATTCTTTGTTCGTTGCTATCTTTTATTACGCCAATCTTGACTTTTCTGTTGTATGCGATGACAATCCCCGTTCTCATAAATTAAATTTAATGTCAAACTGATCTTCCGGGAACTTTTATAAAACGTATTTATACGTGATAAGTTTTGAAAATCAGGTAGTCAGCACCCAAACAATATCGCGTTAAATAGGTTGTGAAGCTGTCAATCCCGATATATGCGTACCATAAACTTAGCTTTTCAATGGCTATCATTGAAAGTTTACTATATCCTCTATAAGACCGATTTCTGGAGATTACTCAGATTAATGCTATACTTATTTGTGTCCGCAGCCATTCTCATCTTACTTATTACAACCGGGATACTGACATCTTCAATGAAGGAGTTATTCATTCATTAATATTCAACGTCTAAAAAAAATGAAGTTTAAGTTAATTTTATCGTCCCTACTGTTTTATTTTATTTCTTTTTCTGCCTTTAGTCAGGGATGTTTAATCGCAAATTACGATCAGTTTGATAAAGTATTCAATCGGCCTACATCATCGGGTGCAACAACATTTACACCAGGCAATGGTTACAACTTTGTTAATTAGGCGGGTACGTGTGGACCGCACACTTATATCCAGGTCTTTGGATCTTCTTCTGGAAGTTGCTCAGTTACTGATGGGCGAACAACAAAAACAGGCTTATATTACATGCAGATATCACAGCCATTCACAAGAGCTTGCAATATTCCTTTAGATGATCACTTATGGTGGATGATTCTGCTAATATCGCCAGCAACTTATCTTTTTATAAGACGTAGGTTTGCATATCGTAATAAAATGCAATAGTTTAAACCTAATTTCTTAATCATCAAAATGAAATCTTGTGTTGGTTAATATTTTGCATTACTTTTATTGCTCAATTTCCTTACCTATGAAACATTTTCTTTTACTCCTATATTTACCGCAACTACATCTTCAATAATAGCTCAGATAGGCCCAAAATCCCTCGGTTGTCCAATTATTTAGAGCGTCTATTGTTCTTTCTTCTATATCGTCTTCAATGTTATCTAGTTCATTGTTTGAAACAATATGGTCTTCTTTTTTAAAGGTCTCCTTAATGAAATTGTACAGGCTATTGTGAAACTTTATCTCGCAACTGACGCCTCCCCAAGTATGTAAACAATCGGTTCAGCGCCGTTGAAGAATGGGTAATTATAATTCACCATTGCCGGAAGGCCGTAATTCTTTTGATAGTTTTCATCATTCAACCAGAAATCTTGGCACCGATTCATTTCCTGGAAAGCAAACAATCGATCAGTAAGCGTTTTCTAATCACCGAAACCAAACTCTTCTGCCAGTTCGTAAAATCCGGGACCATGATCGGCCAATTTAGAATACATCGCCATCGAACTTAACAGTGGGCGCTCGTGTTCATGCTCAAACTTGGAAATCGCATAGAGTTCGTTGCTCAAACTATTGCGGTGATCAATATTATTATGATCGAGTCCCAGCTTTTTCATCACATCACCATAGGTAATTGGCATTTTTTTACGTGCCTGATCTATAAGTAAGGTCCTAATTTGATTATTCATTCAATGAGCGATTTGGTGAAAGGCAGTAAGAATTTAATGAATTGAGAATCCAGTAAGTAGGTTAACAATAGTTATGCTAGATCAATTGTTTCATATTCACAGCCTCCATAGCTGGCCTCACAAAAGTACTCTGTAAACAGAAAATGTTGTCCTACAAACACACCACAATTGGGACAGGTATTTGCATAATAGCTTTCCTGTCTAGTTGCAGAGAATTGTTCCTTGATAAGAACGCCATGTTCTTCGGCCAGTCTCATTTCTTCCTTGGTAAATTCCTCTGGTCCGTAAATCTGGCCAGTCCCTACTTCTTCATTTACTAATGCAACATTGAACATTTCCTTGCATTTATAACAAGGTGATTTGACAATAAACATCTGTTTTTGAACTTTCTTATCCATGAGCGTTAATATTTAATTACTTAACTAAGGTAGAAAATAGCAAACAAAAAATCTAACAATTAAAGCTCAGTTTTTCCGGATTTAAATACCTGTCTACTAGTTATAAATTATTTAAGTGGATAAATATTTATGCCTAGTAGAGTAAAACACATTTGCTAGTGCCCCATGTTTGCAGGATAAAACGAAAGCCAATGTTAAAAAGATACAGAAACGAAAAATTCAGTCTCACGCCAGTAAAAGCGCAACGGAACGCAGGTAAACATTAAAAAGCTTTCTGATATGGCCGTAAATGCACTTTGTGAATTGGACAAACTGTATGACATCTCCTCAATAAGGCGAAAAGATACCTAGTAGGCATTTTATTCCCTGACAAAATCACCTATGCTGAGGGTGCCTGTCAAACTCCGAAACTCAACCGGGCAGCGGAGCTGATCTATCTGGAAAACAGGCATTACGGGCACAGAAAAAAGGGGCAAAACCCTCTTAAAAAGTATTTGCCCCATAAAGGGTGGCCTCACTTGCTTCTGTAGACGGATTTTATGTACGATTTAACGCGTCTAGCGAACCTAAAGGGGAAAATGATGGAGATTGATCCGCAACTTTCAGAGCGGCTTTTGAAAACATAGTATGTTTTAGTCGCATGCGCATAACCTCAATCAATTTATCTCTAGTAGGGAACTTTTAAAGTTCTCTACTAGAGATTTTTCAAACAAAAACTATCCTAGTAGAGATAATTATAATCTAGAACTGACGCCTAAACACCTGCTCATTTTTTTCTTTATAAAAAGAATAAAGAATAGCATCAACGAACTTAAAATACTTCACAGAATCTTTCATTGCGCGGATCTCTTGGAAAAGAGATTGCAGCGGAAAATAGCTGTTAATATCGGTTTCGATTATTTCTGATTTGATACCTTCCGAAAAACTACCGCTCAAAGTTTTTATTGGTTTCTCGTCCTTTAAAATCTGAAATGAAGATCCATGACTATATGGATTTCTTATGGTTAAGATATACTCCTTGATTTGCTGGTGCTGAACTTCAGAAATTATATTTCGCTTAAGCGCCTCGTCATTAAGATCATTTAAACTACTACTCCTTCTATTTTTGTAAGCGGTTTTGATTTTCTTTTGGTTTTCCGGAATCATTTTTTCTATCCCTGACTCTTCAATCACGATCACGGCTCTGAGAAATTTTTCCAGCAAATGATTGGTTAGCATTATGGCTGCTTGATGAAGGTCATGTACTATACAAAGAATGATTTCCTTCCTGATGGAATCCATTTGATTTTCAAAGACAATGGAATAGTTTTCAAATATTTCGTTAAAATTCGCTCTTGATGGCTTACGTAATTTGACGAACGCGTTATTAATATCTTGATCCATATCTCAAAGATACCGTTTCCTATTTCAACATAAAATTGCTATATTTAACATTCACCCTTGAATATTAACTGAAAATATTCGAGGGTGGTAGAGTGGCTGATTACGGCAGACTTAAACTCTGTTAGCTCCATTGGGGCTCGGGGGTTCGAATCCCCCTCCTTCCGCCAGATCAGTGATGATGAGGGGGCAACAATAGTAGTTATAAAACTATTGTTGCCCCTTTTCGGATTTTTCTCCTTCTATTATTCCTGCCAAGACTTCACTATATTTACATATGAATCAAACAGTTAACTATAAACATGCCTGTTAGCAAGACAAGAAAGTTAAAAGGTGGACTGCCTTCAGAAAAATAGACGTCTTAGTGATTCGCGGATTTCAATCTGTGATTGTCAATGAGCAGGCCAATAAAGGTGTCATATTCACCAGCTCTACATTTTCACCCGATGCGATAAAGTACAGAAACGACCATAACCCACACCTTATTGACTTAAAAGACTATCATGATATCATTAAATGGATAACCGAAACCAAAAAAAATCAATAGTGCACCAGATAAATTGATTATCGATATTCGTTAGGACATTAGTTGGTCAGCATTACATCCTGCAAAAATATATAAGCAGGAGATTTTTCATTTAAAATAAATTGCGTGAGTGACTGAATGGAAATCCCGCAGGCATGAAGAAATGAAATCGAAACTGCGATTGAATGAGCACGCCAAAATATTTATTGTAGAGAAAATTTGCCGGACATGAATTCAAAAACATTTTATTATCTTTAATAATGAGGGATTTAGAACCTCCCTTTGAGCTGCATTTCAATGAAGAACTTTTGCATATTGCAGAACATGAAATAGCCGGAAAGAGGGTTTTTTATGTAAACTTTAGTTCCGGATTAAAACCATTAGTCATTGGAGTGGGCTTAAATTTAAGGGACCAAAAATTTTGGACTTCCATTCCAGAGGGACGCCAGAAAGAGGCTGCAGCAATTGGAAAGTTAATAGCGGTGTATATCCGCAATAAAAGGAAATAGGATTATGTGTTATTACAATGGACAAAGAGTAACCAGAGCTGAGTTTATCCAGCTTAAACAGTTAGAAAAAGCCGTAAAAAATTACGATTTTTTAGATACCGGCGTTCACAACGGTTTCAACTATGCACCCTGTGCAATCTTAGTGTCTACAGACGATCGCAGGGATTTTGAAATCCAGCAAGCCGAATGGGGATTTATTCCGGGATATGCCAAAGACCGCGAAGAGGCAAAGAAATTCAGGGGCATGTATACGACGCTAAATTTCAAGGCGGAAAATCTTTTTAAGAATGAGGCAGGCAAAAAGTCTATGTGGGCAGAGGCTGCACGTCAGCGCAGATGCCTTGTACTTTCTACCGGGATCATCGAATCCATGCATGTGCCTACCTATGGTAAAAAGGGTCAGCTATTAAAGGCTACCGATAAAGTGCCCTATCAAATCGGAATCGTGGGCAAGGAATATTTCTGGTTTGCCGGCGTGTATAATGATTGGTTCGATAAAGAAGTAGGACAATGGGTGCGCACGGTAGCATTTGGTACAACGGCTGCAAATGGCATCATGCAGCAGATCCACAACTCTAAAAAACGCATGCCAACCATACTTACCGATGATCTTGCCTGGGAATGGTTAATGGAACAGCCCAGCGAAGAACGTTTGACTGAAATTGCGCTTACCCAAATCCCTTCGAAATTGATGGAAGCATGCACCATTGATAAGGATTACCGTTTTGCCGGTGAGGCTACCCCTCTTAATTATCCGGATCATCCTGCCCTTGACCTTAGTTTCGTAGACCAGGAACAACTGGATTTTGACCACTGGAGAAATTAGTGTTCATTTTTATTTTAGCGCAAAAGAAGAATAGATATGTCCAATGAAAAACCACTCCAGCGGCAGTTGGCAAGCCAGGGATGGAAACAGTTCCTCGCTGCAAAAACCCGCATGCTTGCTGCCTATGATCTAGCGAAAGATATGGAAAACAACAAGCTGGTTAAGGTCAGACATGGTCTTGTAGCAGAAGCCGAATTCAGAAAGTGGCTAAGCGAATTTCTGCCAAAGAGATATGCGGTAACAGCTGGGTATATCATTTCTCCCGGAATTTCCAGTAAAGATCATATGGTGCATTATGATGTGATCGTATATGACCAGCTGGAATCCCCAGTGCTCTGGGTCGAGGGTAATCCAGATTCTTCCAATCAGGGACAGTCGCTGGCAATTCCTGTAGAGTATGTCCATGCGGTATTTGAGGTGAAATCCGCGTTTAACAGACGATCCGGCAAAAATGCAGTGAACCAGCTTTCCAAGCTAAAGCCATAATTGGCTCGTGTAGACCCTCCGACCAGTCGCGCCAAAATGTACCTTCCTGCCAATTTCTTTTGTGCGACGGTATTTTTCGAGCTCCGTAAAGAACATGAAAAAGATTTTGCAGCAATGAATGAGCTGGTTAATGCCACAATGATCCGAAGATTTTATGGGGGAATTATACTTCGTGCCTAAACGCTTGAAAAGTATAACAGTGGAAAAATAACGTTCAGAAATGAAAACGTCAATGCTGAGCCAAACAATAACTCATCGTTATCCTTTTGGTCAACATCGAAATGCCTGAAGTATAAGGATGATCAATATTTCAGCCTGTCATTGACATTCTGGGAACAGCATTTTTCCGAATTTGCGTTTGACATCCTGGCACTTTTAAAAAATACCTATCAGCCTAACGTCCTGTCCAGTCTATATTGCACAGGCTCCACGGCCTTGGAAAATGGCAGCGTTATAGAAACCAGGTACGCTGATCCCGAGGGCTACAAGCGATTCCAGGTAGAAACGGCAGCCATCCTTAAAGCAAAGGGTTTCGTTGGATTTGAGCCATCGGATCTCTAATCTTTGAAGTTTTCTTTTTTGGCAACAGGAGAGAATAATCTTTTTTATTTCCTTTGTGATATAAAATTGGCAGTCTTTAGCGCACAACGTTAGGCGATGTCCTGATCAGAGTTTTCCACCAAAAGTACAATCTTTTCAACATCTTATATTTTACTAACAATTTTAGCTTTATGTTTGTTGTATAATTTGATAATACTAATATAAATAGTATAAAATTAACTCAAATACCATGGATGCTAAAAGGGAATTGTTTCAAAAATTGCAACAGGATATCCTGTTGTGGCAGGGCTTCAAGCCCGTAGCCTCAGGCAAGGCTGAGCGCATCGGCCTTGGAGAGATTGAAGATGCTTTCCCTGGTGGAGTATTTCCAAAAAAAAGCAATCCATGAGTTTATCACTGTTCAGCCCGAGCATTCGGCGGCGAGTGACGGCTTCATTGCAGGATTGCTTGCCGTGCTGATGGAAAACGGTGCAGCCTGCGTTTGGGCAAGCACCTCTCGTCGGTTGTTTCCGGCATCGCTCGGCCTTTTCAATGTCGAGGCCGAGCGCATTATTTTTATGGATGTCCGGACCGAAAAGGATGTGTTATGGATCACGGAGGAAGCACTAAAATGCGAGGGACTTGCGGCCGTGGTCGCCGAGGTCAATAATCTGTCACTTATCGAATCCCGAAGATTGCAGCTGGCCGTGGAGTCCAGTGGCGTTACCGGATTTATCCTTCGAAAAGATGAAAATAAAACCGCAAGCACAGTAGCCACCGCAAGGTGGAGGATCAGTCCCCTCCCTTCTCAAGCTGAGGATGGTATGCCGGGCCTTGGGTTTCCTCGCTGGCAGGTCGAGCTGCTTAAGGTGCGCAACGGAAATCCTGGAAACTTCGTGCTGGAATGGGCGGGAGAAAGATTCGAAGAAGTTAAGAAACTCAAAAAAGAAAATGTTTGGTCTGAAATGGAGGGCAGGCAGATTGGATAGATATTATGCAAAGGCGTTTTGTTTCAATATGGTTCCGCCAGCTGCTGGCTGACTGGCAGCTTATCCGCAGGCCCGAGCTTTCCGGTGTACCTTTTGTTTTTGCTGCGCCCGACCATGGCCGAATGATGATCACAGCAGTGAGCGAGCTGGCACAGGGATTTGGCGTAGAGGTTGGAATGCGTGCTGCCGATGCAAAGGCCATTTGCCCCGGACTTGAGGTGTTGGATGATAAACCTGAAAGACCAAAAAAAATTGCTCAAAGGTCTTGGCGAATGGTGTGTGCGCTATTCTCCAATTGTAGCCATCGATGAATTTGCAATGGATGGGCTGATCCTAGAGGCAACCGGATGCAGCCATCTTTGGGGCGGCGAACGCGGATACCTGAAAGAAATCGTTTCCAGGCTAAAAAGCAAGGGCTACACGGTTCGCGTAGCAATAGCCGATAACCCCGGCGCTGCCTGGGCCGTGTCGCATTTCGGAAAAATTACCCCGCTGATTCCTGTTGGGGAACATGTGGATGCGCTGCTCAATCTGGTACCCGATGCATTAAGACTCGACGATACTACCCTGGCAAAACTTCGAAAACTGGGGTTCTATCAGATCAAAAGTTTTATCGGAATGCCCAGGTCGGTTCTGCGCAGAAGGTTCGGTGAGGATTTTCTGCTTCGCTTAGCCCAGGCCATAGGCACAGAAATCGAAGTACTGTCTCCCCTTCAGGTGCCTGTGCAGTTTAGCGAAAGACTTGCCTGCCTGGAGCCTATCAAAACAAGAAACGGAATTGAAATTGCCATCCATAAATTACTGGAAAACCTGTGCAAGCGAATGCAGGCCGAGGGGAAGGGACTACGCTTTGGTGTGCTTACCTGTTACCGGATCGATGGCAAAGTGGTACAGGTTGATATCGGTACGAGCGGAGCATCGCATAACATCAGTCACCTGTTGAAGCTTTTTCAGCTGAAAATCGATCAGATCAGGCCTGCCCTTGGCATCGAGCTTTTTGTGCTGGAAGCACCAAAAGTGGATGATGTAGAGGTTCCCCAGGAAGAGATGTGGACATCGAAGCCTGGCCTTGATGATCAGAGTGTGATCAAATTGCTTGACCGCGTCGCTGGAAAGGTGGGGTTGCAGGTGATACACCGTTATCTACCCGCTAAACGGTATTGGCCGGAAAGAGCGATACTCAGTGTGTACGT
>NZ_AJLG01000017.1 GCF_000258495.1 Pedobacter agri PB92 | reverse complement strand
TTTTTTATATATTACTGAACCTGAATTGTATAAATACTTCTTGGTGATGCATATTCCTGCGGTGCTGCTATATTGTTAACAAGCAATTTTACAATTACGCCGTTCTTTACTTCTAAATTTAATTGGTAAATTTTGTCGCTCCCCAATTTCAGATAAAAATTATTGTCGATATTCTTAGCTAAACTAATCAGCTCATATGACGCTAATTGGTAATAGCTGATTTTATTGTCACTATTGAAAGTGAAAGGTGTATTGATGTAAACATTAATGTACTTGATGTTGTTATTAACATCTTTTGAATAAAGCTGTATTTGATTTTTATCAAAAAATCCAGGAGTTGCAGGATTTAATAAATCAATGCCCGAATTTCCTTTAAGAACAATCAAAGATGGGGTTGATTCAAGGGGCGAGCATGCGCAAAGTCCGCCACCGCCATTCTTTTTGCATCCAAGGTTGGCAATAAAAATGACCAATAAGATTAGAGAAAACTTTTTCATAGGTTTTTATTTCTTAAACGATTCTGTTTTACATTCTGCTACACTTTAAAGGCCAATTTCCAAAATAAAAGCCTGAAAGCTGTGTATTTGGACTTTAGAGATAAAAATATAGACGCAGTTAAACAATCGTTCCGTACAAGTCAAAATCTTCAGCTCTATCAATTTTTACATGTACAAAACTTCCGTTGGCTGCATATCCTGTTGCTGCATCAATAAGTACCTCATTGTCAACTTCTGGTGAATCGAATTCGGTTCTGCCTACAAAAAAATCACCTTCTTTTTTATCAACCAAAACTTTGAAAATCTGTCCAATTTTGTCTTGGTTAATATCGAAAGAAATACCCTGTTGAATTTCCATAATGTCGTCAACTCGTTGTTGTTTTACTTCTTCAGGAATATCATCGACCAAAGTATGTGCATGTGTTTTTTCTTCATGAGAATAAGTAAAGCAACCTAAACGGTCGAACTTGGTTTCGGCAACCCATTCTTTCATTTCTTGAAAGTCATATTCAGTTTCGCCAGGGTAGCCGCAAATTAATGTGGTGCGCATAGCGATGTTTGGCACTTTGTCCCTAATCTGGTTTACCAAATCAATCGTTTTCTGCTTCGTTGTACCACGGCGCATCGATTTTAGCATATTGTCGGTAATGTGCTGCAATGGCATATCCAGGTATTTGCAGATATTATCACGCTCATTCATTGCATCTAAAATCTCCATTGGAAAACCACTTGGATAAGCATATTGTAAACGAATCCATTCAATTCCCGGAACGTCAGATAAACGACGCATCAACTCATCAAGTTTACGAACGCCGTATAAATCTAAGCCGTAGTAAGTTAAATCCTGAGCAATAAGAATCAGTTCCTTAGTGCCGTTTTTAGCTAATATTTTTGCCTCATTTACCAATTCTTCCATTGGTTTGCTCATGTGTTTCCCACGCATTAAAGGAATGGCGCAAAACGAACATGGACGGTTACAGCCCTCCGCAATTTTAAAATAAGCAAAGTGCGATGGCGTAGTTAATAAACGTTCGCCAATCAGCTCATGTTTATAGTTTGCACCTAATTCGTGTAAAATATTCTGTAAATCATTGGTGCCAAAAAAAAGCATCAACATTTGTAATTTCTGATTCTAATTCTGGTTTGTAGCGTTCAGATAAACAACCTGTAACCACTACTTTGCCAATTTTACCCGCTTCTTTAAGTTCGCTGAATTGCAGAATGGTATCGATAGATTCCTGTTTAGCATTATCAATGAAACCGCAAGTGTTAATCACAACAATATCGTCCTTGCCCATTTTGTCAGCTTCGTGAACAACATTTAGGTTATTACCACGTAACTGTCCCATCAATACTTCTGAATCGTATATGTTTTTTGAACAACCTAACGTAATCACGTTGATTTTAGGTTGTTTAATTGCAGCTTTATTTCTTACTATTTTGGTATTCATCTTTTACACTTAATCTTACTATTACTTAAACAAGTGGGAGCGTCCCGCACCCTGAGTTTATTTCAGGGTTTTATTTGCCAATAAAGGCTGAATAAATTAGTTCAGTTATTTGAACAAACTACTCACAAACTCTTTTTTATCAAAAAGTTGTAAATCGCCTATTTTTTCGCCTACCCCAATATATTTCACCGGAATTTTAAATTGATCTGAGATACCGATCACCACGCCGCCTTTAGCTGTACCATCTAGTTTAGTAATCGCCAGGGCATTTACATCAGTAGCCTCGGTAAATTGTTTGCATTGCTCGAAAGCGTTCTGTCCTGTTGAGGCATCCAATACCAGCAGAATTTCATGTGGCGCACCCGGAACCACCTTTTGCATTACTTGTTTAATTTTACCGAGTTCGTTCATTAAACCAATTTTGTTATGTAATCGGCCAGCAGTATCAATAATCACAACGTCTTCGCCATTGGCTACAGCCGATTGTAAAGTATCGAAAGCAACAGATGCTGGATCCGAACCCATTGGCTGTGCAACCACTCTCACATCTACACGCTGTCCCCAAAGTTTAATCTGGTCAACGGCAGCAGCTCTAAATGTATCTGCTGCGCCTAACACCACCTTTAAACCCGATTCTTTAAGTTTATGTGCAAGTTTTCCAATGGTTGTGGTTTTACCTACGCCATTAACACCCACCACCATTATTACATAAGGTTTATGATCGCCATACTCGAACTGACGGAAATCGTTGCTGTTATTTTCAGATAGCAGCAATTGAATCTCATCTCTTAAAATAAAATTAAGCTCTGAAGTATTGAGATATTTGTCTTTAGAAACACGTTCTTCAATGCGTTTAATGATTTTTAATGTGGTGCTCACACCTACATCAGAAGTTACCAGAACCTCTTCCAGGTTATCGAGCACCTCATCATCAACGGTTGATTTTCCTGCAACAGCCTTGGTAATTTTGCTAAAAAAACCATCTTTGGTTTTCTCTAAACCTTTATCAAGTGCTTCCTGAGCTTCAGGTGCAGTTTCTTTCTTTTTGAAAAAATCAAATAAGCCCATATCTAAATTTTATATAACAAAAAAAGCCCTCCCGGTTAAAACGGAACGGCCTTTAATATTTTCTGATTAAAAAATATTAACCTTATTTAGATGCGATAGCATCTTTTACGTGGTCGTTATGAACGATAAGTTCTTTGAATGAATAAGCACCAGTTTTAGGTGATTTAACCATTGTAATTACTTTCGAATATTCTTTACCTGTACCGGTTTTAAGGGTTGCAACTACTTTCTTTGCCATGTTCTTATAATTTTAATGATTGAATGATAGATTGATAGAATGCGGGTTAAAACACCCTAAACCTTCTACCGTTAAATCATCAATCTTATTTAATCTCTTTGTGTACTGTTACTTTTCTCAATACTGGGTTGAATTTTTTCAATTCTAAACGCTCAGTAGTGTTTTTACGGTTTTTCGTAGAAATATATCTAGACATACCTGGCATGCCACTTTCTTTGTGCTCAGTACATTCTAAAATAACCTGAACTCTGTTACCTTTTTTTGCCATTTTAATATTAATTGTAAACTGTTAATCTCAACAGTTAATGTTTTTACAAAAATCCTTTTTTTACAAAACGATTGATCGCTTCGCTAATACCCACTTTATTGATGGTTTTAATCGCTGAAGTAGAAACTTTCAACGTAATCCAACGGTCTTCTTCAGGGATATAAAATTTCTGAAGTTTCAAATTAGGATAAAATTTGCGTTTGGTTTTAACGTTCGAGTGTGATACGTTATTACCTTTCATTGCCATTTTTCCTGTTAAATCACAAACTCTTGACATGACTTGTAAATATAGTTGTTAAAATATCGTCGCTTAATTTTTTTAAGAGTGTGCAAATATCTGAATAATAATTTAAAAAGACAATAGTACTGTGTTTATTTTTTTAAATTTAGATTGATATCCCACTTCCCTGATTCTAAAAGCTCAAAATCAAGGGTTTCACCCATGGTTACAATTTGCAAATGTAAGGGAAATTCGAGCTTGGTAAACGTATATAAACTTGATGTTTTAGTGGCTGATTCACCCTTCATATCCTCATATTTTCCCTTCAAAATTTTCACAGCAGAAATGGTTGGAAGGTTATCATCTCCATATTGTTTATTTCCCTGTAAAACTGCAGTTTTAATAGCATTGGAATTTGATTCTGCTGTCGCAAAACTGATCTTTACATTGACAATTTCCTCTTTGGATTTTTTGTTTTTACTAAAAAATACATCATCGATCTTCGCTGTTTTGGCAAACAAGATGTATTGATTTGTTTTTTTTAAGGTATCTGTTAGATGTTCACTGGCCGATGAAACCAATGAATTTGTAAGTAACAGACAAAAGATGATGGCGATAATTTTTCTCATAATTCAAAATTAAGATAATTCGGCAATTGTCGGTTTTTTTCCGCGTTAATTAACCACAACGTTTTTGATACAATTCGAATATTTAATTCCATCAATATTTATTTAAATTAGCCGCTACTAACAAAATATATACCTAGCACCATGCAAATCACATCTTTTAAGCAATACGAAGAAGATTATAAAAAAAGTATAGAAAACCCCGAGCAGTTCTGGGGAGAGGTTGCACAGAATTTTCAATGGCGCAAACCTTGGTTTAAAGTATTATCATGGAATTTTAATGAGCCGGATATTAAATGGTTTGAAGGGGCAAAGCTTAACATTACCGAAAATTGTCTCGATAGACACCTGGAAAAAAATGGCGATAAACCCGCTATTATTTGGGAACCTAATAACCCGGAAGAAGAAAGTGTAACCCTGACTTATAAAATGTTGCATGAGCGGGTTTGTCGTTTTGCTAACGTGTTAAAACGCAACGGAGCTAAAAAAGGTGACCGCATATGCATCTATATGCCGATGGTGCCTGAATTGGCTATTGCCGTTTTAGCTTGTGCCAGAATTGGTGCAGTTCATTCTGTTATTTTTGGCGGGTTTTCAGCAAAATCAATAGCCGACCGTATTAATGATTCTCAATGCAAACTTGTCATCACTGCTGATGGCGCCTACCGCGGCAATAAGCAAATTCCGCTTAAAGACGTAATTGATGATGCTCTAATTGGCTGCCCGACAGTTGAAAAATGTATCGTTTTAACGCATGTTCGTACTCCCGTTTCTATGCTGAAAGGCCGTGATGTTTGGTGGGAAGATGAAGTGAAACACGTGAACGATATCTGCGAAGCAGAAGAAATGGATGCGGAGGATATGCTTTTCATTCTTTACACTTCAGGATCAACCGGCAAACCTAAGGGCATAGTGCATACCTGCGGCGGCTATATGGTTTACGCAGGTTATACTTTTACCAATGTATTTAATTATCAACCTGGCGAAGTTTATTTTTGTACTGCAGATATTGGCTGGATAACAGGCCATTCTTACATTGTTTACGGACCGCTTTCTCAAGGTGCTACATCAGTATTATTTGAAGGCATTCCAACCTATCCCGATGCTTCGCGATTTTGGGATATCGTAGAAAAGCATAATGTAAATACACTTTATACAGCACCAACGGCCATACGTTCGTTGATGAGTTTTGGTGATGACCCTTTAAATGGAAAGGATTTGAGCAGCATCCGCGTACTGGGTTCGGTAGGAGAACCAATTAACGAAGAAGCCTGGCATTGGTTCGATGAGAAAATCGGACACGGAAAAGCGCCAATTGTTGATACCTGGTGGCAAACTGAAACCGGCGGCATTATGATTTCGCCGATTGCAACCGTAACGCCCACCAAACCTAGTTATGCTACTTTGCCTTTACCTGGTATTCAGCCAATTTTAGTTGATGAAAATGGGAAGGAAATTGAAGGAAATGGTGTGAGTGGAAACCTTTGTATTAAGTTT
This sequence comes from Pedobacter agri PB92, assembly GCF_000258495.1. Lineage (GTDB taxonomy): Bacteria > Bacteroidota > Bacteroidia > Sphingobacteriales > Sphingobacteriaceae > Pedobacter > Pedobacter agri. The sequence goes on along the minus strand of NZ_AJLG01000017.1, from coordinate 36,202 downwards.
CCGTGGCCAGGCATGCTGCGGACCACCTATGGAGACCATGAACGCTGTAAACAAACGTATTTTTCTACTTATGAAAATTTATATTTTACTGGTGATGGTTGCTTACGTGATGAAGATGGATATTATAGAATCACGGGTCGTGTAGATGATGTGTTGAATGTTTCCGGACATAGAATTGGAACTGCAGAAGTAGAAAATGCCATCAATATGCATGCTGGTGTGGTAGAAAGCGCTGTGGTTGGTTACCCTCATGATGTTAAAGGACAAGGGATTTACGCTTTCGTAATAAATCCCGAAATGCATGGAGAAGAGGAGCTGACTAAAAAAGATATTCTGCAAACCGTAACCAGGGTAATTGGTGCGATAGCAAAGCCTGATAAAATACTTTTCGTTTCTGGTTTGCCTAAAACCCGTTCAGGTAAAATTATGCGTAGAATTTTAAGAAAAATTGCAGAAGGCGATACCTCAAATTTAGGTGATACCTCAACGCTATTGGATCCGGCGGTAGTGGAGCAAATTATCGAAGCTTCGAAAACTTTAAAATAAAATGCTAAAAAAAAAAGCCGATCTATTGATCGGCTTTTTTGTTGGATTTAACTTGATTAATACCCAGGGTTTTGCGTTAAGTTTTTGTTTGCATCCAGTTCTACTTGAGGAATTGGGAAAACTAAATTATTTGCATTCCATGGAATCGATCCAATATTAGTTTGCGTCCTTTTTGCATCATGCAGGGCAAAACCTTCGAAAGCAAGTTCCAGTTTACGTTCATTTAGAATGTTTGCAAGTGTTGCACTCGTGGTGGTTAGGCCAGCCCGGGTTCTTACTACTGCTAAATCTTGTAAAGGTGTTCTACCTCCAATTGGTGCGGCAGGTGCCAAACGAACATTGCATTCTGCTCTAATCAGATACATCTCGGCTAACCTGATAATGGAAACATTGCCATATGGATTCGCAAATTTTGAGGTGTACATATCTCCATCATCATAAAATGCATTTACCCTATCGTCTGTTCCAACATAATTTGCATCGATCCAGGCTTGCGAGATCACAGCATCTCCACGACCTCCATAAGTAGATGAACCGTAAAATTCATTGTAACCATTAAATCCTGTTAAGGTGGTCACCTGAATAGAAAAAACATCTTCGGTAGTATTCGATCCGGCACTGGATCCCATGGTTGGGAAAGCAGCACCATAAGATGAAGTTAAGGAATAATTTCCTGAGGTAATTACCCTGTTCGCTGCCGCACCAGCTGCGGCATAGTTGCCCATCTGCAGGTACAATCTGGCCAGCATTCCTGCTGCTGCAGATTTGGTTGCAAAAAAGCCGTTTGTTGCAGGTAGCTTAGCTTCAGCATCGGTTAAATCGGCAATAGCCTGGGCATATACAGCAGCAACAGTTGCCCTGCTTACATAACTTTGATCATTAACAGCTGTAGTTGGTGTCAACACGATGGGTACGCCCAGGTTGGTTGTTGGTGACCCATCATTATAGGCTTTACCGAACAATCTAACCAAATCAAAATAAACTGATCCCCTGATAAATTTAGCTTCTCCCTCAACTTTATCCTTTTTCGCTGCATCAACCTTTGCAATGGCGGCTAAAACATTGTTAGCATCATTAATAGCCGTATAACCCGCTGCCCAAACATTGTTAACAAAGGTGTTTGTTTTCAGTAGTGATTTATTAATGGTTTGCGTAAGCTCCTCATAAGTTCCGTACCATTCAATTGCATTGGTATTGGCCAGGAAATCTGCCATTAAAAAAGGTCTTCCACCGTAGAGATTTCTGCTTCCCAATGCTGAATATGATCCAACTAAAGCAACTTCTACATCTTTAGAAGTTAATAGTGCTTTGCTTTGCTCAATGGTATCTACAGGAGAAATTTCAAGCGCTTTTTTACATGATGACGCTACTGATAGTAACGTTGATGCCAATAGAAATTTATATATATATGTCTTTTTCATGTCTGTTCGTCTTTAAATTATAAGCCAATGTTAATACCAAAAGAAATTACGCGTGGCTGAGGTGCAGAATAGAAATCGACACCCTGATTAATATTGGTTGATTGATAGTCTGCATTAACCTCCGGATCCCAGCCTTTGTAGCCTGTAATGGTTGCCAGGTTTTGTGCAGTAGCATACAATCTCAACTTACTCAGTTTTATTTTTGTTAAAACAGATGCAGGAAAGGTATAGCCTAGTGTGAGTGTTTTTAAGCGCACAAAATTTCCACTTGATATGTATCTGGTTGAATTTCCAATTCCGTTTCCATAAAATAATCTTGGTTCCGGAACGGAAGTAATATCACCAGGCTTATCCCAATAAGCCATCTGATCAGCGGTTTGATTATCATAACCGTTAGATGCATTCGCACTCATGTATTGGCCACCAGCATTGAATATTTTGTTGCCAGCCACTCCTTGAAAAAACACACCCAAATCAAAGTTTTGATAAGAAAACGTATTATTAAAACCGAAGGTGTATTTTGGGTTAGGGTTCCCGGCAAAAATTCTTTGTGCCTGATTGATATCAGTTGTCGTCGATCTATCTAAATTGCCTGCAGCATCTGTGGTATTGCGGTAATACAAAGCATCTCCGTTAGCGGGGTTTACGCCTGCATACTCCGGTAAGTAAAATACGCCAATGGGTTGCCCGGCAATGGCAGCATTGATTTCGTTGCTGTTTAAAACTTGTCCACCTAAATCGGTGATTTTATTATTGTTAATTGCGGCCGTAAGTGCAGTAGACCATTTAAAAGCACCGACAAAGTTTTCAGTATTAATTCCCAGCTCAAAACCAGTGTTTTTCAACTTGCCAAGATTTTGTGTGATGGTTGCAAAACCAGTTGTTTGCGGGATAGGCACATCAAGCAATAAATCGGTGGTATTTTTTTGATAGAAGTCAAATGTACCTGTGATTCTATTTTTTAAAATACCGAAATCCAATCCTAAATCCAATTGTTTAGTTTTTTCCCAGGTTAAATCAGGGTTAGCTATGCGGGATGGAATCTGACCTGCAACTCCACCATAAGCACCTGTTCCACTAAATAATCCTCTGGCAGAATAATTACCGATCTCAGCGTTACCTGTCAATCCATAACTGGCTCTTAATTTTAGCAAACTGATGGTTTCGCTACTCTTTAAGAAATCTTCTTCTGAAGCAATCCATGCAACTGATCCTGCCGGGAAGTATCCATACCTATGGTTTTCTCCAAACCTGGAAGAACCATCTGCTCTCACACTAAATCCAACCAAATAACGATCATTGTATTTATAGTTTGCTCTGAAAAAATAAGAAAGGAAACTAAAAGCACTTTCGTTACTGGTCGCGATTACTTTAGTTGCTGCCGAACCTAATTTGATATAGGCATCACTAGGAAAATCCTGTCCTTCAATCGTACTGTATTTAGTAGTTGATTTTTGATAACTGGTTCCTAAAATCGCATCAAAAGTGCTCTTGCCAGCAGTTGTATTGTAGCTAAAGAAATTATTGGTATTGGTGTTAATTACAAAAGTGGAAATATTCTGACCATCGCCGTTAGCGGTACCAGTATTTCTAAAGGTTAACGATCCATAATAACTTTCCTCATTCTGGTTTAAATTATCAATAGAGAAATCAGTGCTGAATTTTAATCCTTTAGCCAGGTTTACGTTGGCAAATGCTTTTCCTATGGTGCGATAAACAGTTGCTTTGTAGGCTGCATTTTCAATTCCGATGAAAGGATTATAATAAACCGGGTAATTAGATGCAGCACCTGGAAGTGTTCCGCTAATTAAACCTGATCTTGGATCGATAAAAGGCGTAATAGGAGATAAGGCCACAGATTGTAGCGGACTTGAAAAGGCGTTGTCATTTGATAAACGATTGTTAATGCTGTTGGAGAAATTCAGGTTTACACCTACTTCTAGAAAGTCGGTAACTTTATTGGTTAAGTTTAGCCTTCCGCTGTAACGCTTATAACTATTTCCTACAACAATACCCTTTTGATCGAGTGCTTGTCCACCGATATAAAACTTCGTTTTTTCATTTCCACCGGTTAAGTTTAAGTCATACTGTTGTGTAATCGGGTTGTTCTGAAATGATTCTCTTTCCCAATTGGTATTCACTTTGTATGTTTGATAATCATTATTTCCTGCAGAGTAACGGTTTAATCTGCCTTCAACAATTGATGCGTAATCATCTAAACCTTCCTGAAGAGTGGCATAATCGCCGTTTAGAAAATCCTGATTTGCAGCACCGGCACCTGCTCTTCTGATAATTTGTACATATTGTTCGGCATTCAGAAATTCTCTGTGGTTAGATGGCGTGCTAATTCCGCCTAAAGCATTAAATTGAATAAGCGTTTTTCCAGCCTTACCTTGTTTAGTGGTAATTAACACAACACCATTAGAAGCCCTTGCTCCGTAAATAGCAGAAGCTGATGCATCTTTCAATACCTCGATTGATTCAATGTCGTTCGTGTTTAAATCAGCTAAGGCACTTGTTGGTGCGGTTGTACTGGAAAAGTCTCCGGAAGTAATCGGGATTCCATCTACAATATATAATGGCTCACTGCCAGCGGTAACTGAGGCTGCACCACGAACACGAACCGTGATTCCCTGGCCGAGTTTTCCATTTTGGGCCGAAATCTGTACACCAGCAGCTTTACCCTGTAAAGCTTGTTCAAAGCTCGTTACGGGCAGGTTTTCAAGATCTTTGGATTTTACTGAAGCAACTGAGCCGGTAACATCTCTTTTAATTTGCGTTCCGTAACCCACAACTACAACATCAGAAAGTGTTGTATTTTCTTCATCTAAATTAGCATTTACCGTAGCGCCCGTGATGGAAACTTCTTTGGTTTTAAAACCAATAAAAGTAAATACTAGAGTTTTCGCATCACCCGGAACGCTTAACTTATAAGCACCTGTGGCATCTGTTTGGGTTCCGTTGGCTGGAGCCCCCTTTACATATACGCTCACACCTGGAATTGCTCCAGCCATGCTGGATGTAACCCTTCCGGTGATGACCTTGTTTTGTGCGAAAGCAAGTGAAATCAATCCGAAAGATAAAATCATACTTAGGAGTAGTTTTTTCATCAAATTTTAGTTTTAGTTAATAAGGTTTTGGCTATTGAGGGAATGATATCTCAATTTAATAAAAAATACACATAAAACCTTTAGGAATAATTCGATTTAACAGTTTACATCGGTTGAATAGCTTATTTGAAAACAAAAAATGCCAAACACTGTTAATTAGTTATATCAAATATGGAGTATAAACATAAAATATATCAAAATGGATAAGTTAGAAATTAAAGGAAAGTGGAACGAAATAAAAGGAAAAGTTAAACAAGCCTATGCTGATTTAACTGATGATGATTTGAAACATGAAGACGGACAGGATGATGAGTTGTTAGGGAAACTTCAGCAAAAAACCGGTAAAGGAAGAGATGAACTGGTGAAGTGGATTAACTCGCTATAATTTCATCAATTATAATCAAAACAGGCGGTCAAGAAATTGATCGCCTGTTTTGGTATATGGTGTTTTTTAATTTGAATTGAATATTTTTGCCTAGCTTTAATCATCCCAGAATTTCTAGCCAGTAAAATTTTTGATTGACCAGCTTCATATGAGCAAAGCATATTCTTTATTTTTTTTCTTACTTATAGGATTAACAACCTCTAAATATGTTGTGGCCAACGATACAAAGCCAAAAACATCCTTTTATTATCGGCAAATCGATAGTAAAAATGGTCTCTCAAACAGTTCAATTAACACTATTTTCCAGGATCAGGATCAACTATTGTGGGTAGGCACCTGGGATGGTCTAAATCGTTATGATGGTGCACATTTCAGTGTATACAATCATAATATAGATCAGGTTGAAAATAGCATCGGCGGCAATGTGATATTGTCTATCAAAGGAGATCAAAATCAAAATATCTGGATTAGTACGATTGGCGGAATTTCGCGTTACAATAAGCCAAGCGGAAAATTCAGCCGATATTTTTATAAAAAAACTGCACCTCAAAAAATACGTGAAAACGAGTATGATTTGATTGTGAATGATAAAGGTGAAGTTTTTTGTTTTGCTGTGAATGGCGTTTTAAGCAAGTTTGATTTTGATCATGATCAATTTGTTTCATTTCAAAAATTTGGTACCAAAGAGACCATTGTTAAAATGAATTTCGTTGGCGACAAGCTGTGTTACCTGAATAAAAAGGGTATTTTAACTGTAACAAAAGTTAGCCAAAATAAACTCCAAACCGTAAAGTCTATATCAGATCCTTCTGGTATAAGCAATTTCTTCAGCGTTGATAACCAAATCATTTATACCACCAATACGGAGCATCAATTTATAGTGGATGGCAACTTAGCTGTAAAACCACTTGATTTACCGCTTAGAAAAATTAAAGCCATTGCAGCTTACAAAGCGCACTATTTGATAGCATGGGAAAATCAGGGAATGAGTGTTTTTGATAAGGCTTTCAAAAAAACTGATTTTTTAAGAAATGAAGTCACTGCGCTTGAAAATCTGAAAATTACTGGGTTTAACGTAGGAAATGACCAGGTATTATGGATTGGAACCGATGGTAACGGGTTAATTCAAATTTATCCGAAAGAAAATTTTTTCGGTTTGCTAACGAAAATAAACGGCACTAAAATTAATAAACCAATCAGGGCTTTTGCAGAAGATTCTGGCAATTTATGGGTAGGAACAAAAGGTAACGGCGTTTTTATTTTTAATAATTTCTGGTCGGAAGGGAATAAAAAACCGCAAAAAATAGACGTAAGTTCTGGCTTAGAGAATAATTCTGTTTTTGCCATTAGAAAAGGTGCAGATCAGTTAATTTATATTGGTACGGATGGCAGAGGACTTTCCGTACACGACTTAAAGCTGAAGAGAACCATTAACTGGAAAGACATCAAAAACACCGAGAAGTTGCCTGAATTTAAGTCGGTTTATTCGATTATACAAGATAAAAATGGGTCAGTTTGGATGGGGACCAGCGGTTACGGCTTAATTCACGCCAACATCGTTCGCAACGCAGACCAATCATTAGCAGTAATAAACTTTAAACAGTTTGCCTCATCAGCAGAAAATAACGGGCCCATTAATGATATTATTTATGCTTTAGCAGAAGGGAAGGATAATCGTTTATGGATTGCCTGTCGTTACGGAGGCTTAAGTGTGTTAAATAAAAAAACTGGTCAGTTTAAAACTTACAAGGCCTTCGGTTACGAAGGAAGTTTATCACATAGTGATGTATTGTCGTTATTCTACGATAGTAAAAACCGGCTTTGGATTGGTACCAGCTATGGCCTGAATTATTTGTCGAATGAGGAATCATTAAAAGAGAAGCCAAAATTTATAAAAATTACGACAGATAAAGGGTTGCCAAATAATACTATTCATGCTATTCAGGAGGATGGCCTAGGGAATATTTGGGTGAGTACCAATAAAGGGTTGGCTAAAATCAATCCCGCGAACAATAGCATTGCCAATTACCAGGAGAGCGATGGTTTACAAAGTAATGAATTTAGCGATGGTGCAACTTTTATGGCAGCCAACAACAATTTATTTTTCGGTGGTATATACGGCTTTAATTATTTTTATCCGAAAGATATTATTGAAAATACAAAACAGCCCAACCTGCTCATTTCCGATTTACAACTGGGAGGCAAGGCATTCCAAAATAATCAATATTTAATTGTAAAGGCAAAGCAGCAAACTATCCAAAGTTACGAGCTGGAACGAAAAAGTAATTTTTTCCAATTCTCTTTCAACGCTTTAAATTATTTTAATGCATCGAAAAATGAGTTTGCCTATAAACTTAAAGGCTTAGATCAGGCCTGGCGTTATACTGGAAGTGATGGGAAAATAGCTTATTACAATATTCCGCCGGGGAAATATGAATTACTAGTGCGCTGGAGCAACGGCGAGGGCGTTTGGACTAAAGATATTGTTGCTTTGAAACTGGATGTAAAGCAATATTTTTGGCTTACTTATCCGGCCTACGCCTTTTATTTATTGCTTTTAATTGCTGGGGGATATGCATTTCACCTTTACCGCAAGAATAAACTGGAGATGAAATTTAAGCTTGAACGCGAATATTTATTCAGGCAAAAAGATGAAGAGGTACATCGCCAGCGGATTAATTTCTTCACCAACATCGCTCATGAAATCCAAACGCCTTTAACACTCATTTTAGGGTCTGTTGAGCATTTTATGCAAAAGAAATCGTTACTGGATAAATCTGTAGATAAAAATTATTTTTTGTCAGTTGTGCACCAACATACGGCTCGCTTAACTTATTTGGTGCAGCAATTACTAGAATTTAGAAAAGCCGAAGCAGGGTACCTGAAAAGAAGTGATGATTATTTCGATATCAGTAAACTACTCAACAGCTTAACTCAGTTGTTTATTCCTGCTGCTGAAAAAAAATGAACAGCAATTTGTAAGAGAAATTCCCGAGGGGATTGCCGGTTTTATTGATAAAGATAAGTTTGAAAAAGTTCTTTTCAACTTACTATCAAATGCTTTTAAACATTCTGGTAAAGGAGATGAAATTATATTTAAAGCAAACTGCGAAGGAGATAAAAATGAGCTGGAGATTTTAGTTGCCAATTCGGGTTGTAAGCTTAAAGAAAGCGATTTAAAAAACATTTTTAAGGAGTTTCATATCGGGAATAATAAGCAGATCAATAATCAGAGTACAGGCATTGGCCTTGCTTTCACCAAAGAACTGATTTCCATTATGGATGGCGATATTAAAGTGAACCTGGAGAACGATTGGATTTATTTTAGCTTTAAGTTGCAACTAAAACAAAGTATCGAGGGCAAAGAAAACGAAGTGGTGGCATCTGCGCCTTCTTATTTGTTTGAATCGATTTTGAAACCTTATCATCAGGATACAGTTGAAGAGAATAACAAAGAGGCCTTGATAAACGATTTGAAGAGCGATAGCCAAGCTGTCATTTTAATTGTGGAAGACGATGCGTCGCTCCGTTTCCTGATTAGAAATATTTTGAAAGACCAGTATACCGTTTATGAAGCCGAAAATGGAAAAGCAGCCCTCGATTTTCTGAAAAATAATGCACCAGATTTGATCATCAGCGATGTGATGATGCCAGACATGAACGGACTTGAGCTTTGCAAACATATTAAATCAGCGCCTGCAACCTGCCACATTCCATTTATCATGTTATCAGCTAAAGGAACAGAAGAGAGCAAAACTGAGGGTTATGAAACTGGTGCCGACGCTTACATTGCCAAACCTTTTCATGTAAATTACTTGCAAATGCGTGTGCGTAAACTTTTAGATTATCGCAACCGCATGAACCATTTAATCAGGGATAGAAACATTAACAACCAATTTGTTGATGTAGATATGGATCAGGGTGATAAAGAATTCCTGAATAGCTTGGTAAAGGCTGTTGAAGATAATTTGGCAGAACCTGATTTAGATGCTGCCAAACTGGAAGATATTTTGTGCATCAGTAAGATGCAGCTGTATCGCAAACTTAAAACTTTAGCGGGCATGACACCATCTGAATTTATTAAAAGAATCCGATTAAAACATGCTGCAGTTTTACTCCAAAACTCAAAGCTTAACGTTTCAGAAATTTTCTACTTAACTGGTTTTAATAACAAATCTTACTTCTTCAGGGAGTTTAAAAAGATCTATCATCTGGCTCCGAACGATTATCGGCAAAAGCAACACGAAGGAACAGCAACCACGGAGGTTTCCTAATTAAAATAGCTTTAAATGGCTGTTTTGCAAGAATAGTGAACTAAAATGTTATTATAGTACACTACTCTTGCCTGCTACACTTTCTATATTTGCTCTCAATCAAATATAAATCTTTATGAAAAAAAACAGACGTATTTATGCAACGTTGGTTTTCTTGTTTTTAGCCGTTACAGGTTTTACAAGCTATGCACAAACTAGGGTAACCGGTAAAGTAACTGATGAAACTAATCAGCCTTTGCCTGGGGTAGTAGTGATGCAAACCAACACACAAAACAAAACTTCAACTGATGGAAACGGAGTGTATGTTTTAACACTTCAGCCAAATTCAGCACAAACTTTAACCTTTACTTATATTGGCTACAATGCCACAACTTTATCACCAGCTGGAGGTAGTTTGAATATTTCTTTAAAGCCAGCTTCGCAATCGTTAAGCGATGTTGTGGTAGTGGGTTATACCTCACAAAAGAAAGCTTCAATTACCGGATCAGTAGCTACGGTTGATATGAACGATTTACAAAAAACCAGAATTGTTGATGTAGCGCAAGCCCTTCAAGGTCAGGTTGCCGGTGTATTCGTTGCAGCCAATACGGGTGCTCCTGGCGATGGTATCAAACTGAGAATCAGGGGCGAGGGAACCTTAGGTAATAACGACGTACTTTACGTAATTGATGGTGTTCCTACTCGCGATATTTCATTTTTAAACCAGAGCGATGTAAAATCGATGACGGTTTTAAAGGATGCTGCTGCTGGCGCCATTTATGGCTCCCGTGCTGCTAATGGTGTGGTGGTAATTACAACCTTTAGCGGAACGAAAGGCAAAGCAAATATCAATGTTGAATATTTTGCAGGTTTTCATCAGGCAACTAATTTGCCAAAGATGTTAAATGCAGATCAGTATTTAACCATTAAAGATCGGGCATGGCATAATACTTTAGGCAATGCGGCAAACGCGGTGAGTCCTTATCAGGCGGCCAGAAGTAGAACGGATTTGGCAGATACCGATTGGTTAGGCGAACTGTTTGAAACCGGTAAATCAAAAAATCTACAGGCATCGGTAAATGGTGGTTCTGACCAGGTTCAGTATTTAATTTCGACAGGATATTACAAACAGGATGGTATTGTGGTTCAAGATCATGATGGTTACGAACGTTTCAATTTCAGATCAAACGTAAACGCAAATATTACAGATCGCTTCAAAGTAGGTACAAATCTTCAGTTAAGTTTCGCAAAGCAAGATAAATTGTCCTCAAGCGGCGATGTTCCTGGTGTAATTCGTCATGCATTATTGCGCCCGCCAGTTTTGGGTGTTTACAAAAGCGTTACTGATCCTACTTACTCGGCTGCAAATCCTTATACCGATTTACCTTTTTACACTAGTAATAATAACGGATGGGATAAAAATTTCGAGTTCAGTTCAAACCCAATTGCGATCGTAAACTTTACAAATGATAAGCGTAAAACTTTCCAAACATTCGGAAATTTATATGCTGAATATGCTTTTTTAAGCGATAAATCTTTAACCTTCAGATCAAGCGTGGGTGTTGATATCAGTTTTTCTCACAATAAAAACTTTGCTCAGAATTATGGTGATGATAATGACAACAATCCTGATGAACTTTATCCAGGTAAAGGCAGAAATAATAAGCCTAATAATTTAGATGAAAATAGAGGTGAAGTAATGAATTTCACGTTCACCAATACTTTGAATTATGTAAAAACTTTCGCACAGAAACACAATGTAAATTTCTTGCTTGGTGCTGAGAATATCTCCAGTAAATCATCAGCAATTGGTGGCAGCAGACAAAATTTTAATAAAAGCACTTCAGGTTTCCAGTACTTAGACTATGGAAGTTTAACCAATATTTATAATTCAGGTTCAGCAAGTGAGTTTAATTTGGTATCGTTTTTCGGTAGCGGAACATACAACTTCGACAATAAATATTTTGCAACAGCTACTTTAAGGGCTGATGGTTCTTCACGTTTCGGACCTTCAAATAAATGGGGTTATTTCCCTTCAGCATCAGCAGGATGGATTATCTCTAATGAGGAATTTATGAAAGATGCGCAATGGATTTCTGAATTGAAATTAAGAGGAAGTTGGGGACAAGCAGGTAATCAGGAAATTCCAAATAATACTTACCAAACTTTAGTTTCAGAATCTGGTGGTATCGTAAACGTGGTACGTTATGGTAACCCAGATGTGAAATGGGAAACAACTACACAAACCAACTTCGGTATTGATTTCGGTGTGTTGAAAAACCGACTATCATTAACTGCTGATTATTTTGTGAAAAAAACCGATGATATTTTGTTAACCGTAGGCTTGCCAGCTGTATCGGTAGGGGTAATTGATCGTACTTACGTAAATGCAGGTGAAGTAACCAATAAAGGTTTCGAATTTGGTTTAAATTTCAGAAATCAGGAACATGCTTTCAAGTATAACGTAAATGCCAACATCGCTACGCTAACAAACCGTGTGAATAAATTGCAGGAGTTTGTGAAAAATATCAATGATGACAGAACGCATACCAGAACTGAAGTTGGGCAGCCGATCAATTCTTATTTCGGTTTAGTTTTCGATGGTATTTATCAAACACCAGCTGAGGTAAGCAGTCACTTATTTACAAATGCAAATGGTGCATTACCAGGCGATATCAAGTTTAAAGATTTGAATGGCGATGGACAGATCAATGCTGATGACAGAACAACAATCGGTAACCCGGTTCCGAAATTAACTTATGGTTTTGCCTTTTCTTCATCGTTTAAAAAGTTCGATTTCTCATTCTTACTTCAGGGTGTTCAAGGTGTAGATCGTTACAATGATTTAAAACAAATTATCAATTTTGATAGCCGCCCTTTCAATTCCATGACTTCTGTTTTAGATAGCTGGAATGGTCCAGGTACAAGCAACACCTTACCAAGAGTAACTTTTAATAATAATGGTGGCGGTAATGTTTCCAGCGTTTTTGTTGAGGATGCATCATACCTAAGGTTAAAAAATATCGAAGTTGGTTATACTTTCGATGTTAAAAAAATAGGTGTTAAAAATGTTCGTTTATATGCCTCAGGTCAAAACTTGTTCACCGTAACAGATTATACAGGTTTAGATCCGGAGTCGACTTCTTTGATTGATCAGGGAACTTACCCACAATCAAAAGCATTTATTTTAGGATTAAAAATTAATCTGTAAACCCTTTTTGCAATTATTATGAAAAAGATATTATTTATAGGCGCAATGTTCAGTGTGGTAACATTCGCGGGTTGCAAAAAGCAACTTACTACCGAAGCGATAGGTTTAACAACTTTAGAGCAGGTAAATACGACACCAACGTTAGGAACAGTAGAAAATTCGGTTAACTCTGCCTATCAACTATTATCAAACCGCTTGAATATTCTGGCACAATGGGATTGGTCTGGAGGTTTGGTTTTTCAGAATGATTTGGTGATGCAGGATATCGCATCAGATGATATGGAGAAAAAATGGAACCCGGATGGCGATCAGCCCTGGATGGACGATGTAAACAATTTCACTTTTACATCTACAAACGGAGGTCCGAACGGGTTATGGAAATATGATTACGAGGGGATTAAAAGATTAAATATTGCCATTGAGCTACTAACCAAGCCTGATATTGAAGCGATTACTGGTATAACAACAGCCCGCAAAAATCAACTATTGGGTGAAGCTTATTTTTTAAGATCATATTACTATTTTTCTTTAGTTACCAATTTTGGCGATGTGCCATTAATCTTAAAACCAGTAAGTACCTACCAGGAAGCTTTCGAAGTAGCAGTGAGAGCTGATAAAAATGTAGTTTGGGACAAAATCAAATCAGATTTAAACTTAGCAAAAGGTTTGTTGCCAAATGCGAAATACAGTTCAGCAACTGAGAAGTGGAGAGCCAATAAAGGTTCTGCTATTGCTTTGTTGGCCAAAGCGGCGCTTTATACAGAGAAATGGGCAGATGTGGTAACGAACGTTAATGAGTTGCAAGGTTTAGGCTTTTACAGCTTGAACAGCAATTATTTTGATAGTTTTAATCAAACAAAAGAGTTTACAGAAAACGAAAATATTTTTGTTTACGATCACCAGTCAAACCAAAATCCATTAAAAGGTAATGGTATTTGTGCACCACTAGGTTGGGGTTTCTTTGCACCAAGTACCGATTTCTTAAATGCTTTTGAAGCAAATGACCCAAGAAAACTTTATACGGTTGATGTCCCAAATCAAAATGTAAATAAATTATTGGGTAGCACAAACGGATCGAACAAGGGAAATGATGATGCTGCAAACAATAAAGTTTACATCAGGTACGCCGATGTTTTATTATGGAAAGCTGAAGCTCAAAACGAGTTGGGTCAATATGCTGATGCGGTTTCCATCATCAATCAAATCAGAACAAGAGCAAGAACCAGTGTGGGCGCAACAGGTATTTTGCCTCCAGCTGGAACTTTACCCAATCGTGCTGCATCAACAGATAAAGCCGTTATTAAGGATTGGTTAATTTCTGAGCGTAGAGTAGAGTTAGGTTTCGAATCGCAAAGAATGTTAGACCTTAAACGCTGGAAATTAGCTAAAACTGTTATGACAGCGAAAGGCAAAAATTTCCAGGATAAACATTATCTATATCCGCTACCACAGGCCGAAGTTGATGCTTCTGCTGGTACGCTAAAACAAAACCCAGGTTATTAATCGTTAATTAATTGCTGTCTGTTATAAATGCAACAGACAGCAATTAATTTTTAAACTCATTTCAGGTCAATTTTTATTGGCTATTGGATAACTATTCCCTAAATATTATGACAGATAGTGCTAAAAGATTTTCTCAGAACCCAATTTTATCTCCAAAAGATTTAGTTCCAAGCAGGCCAGGTTTAGAAATTGCTTGTTTGCTTAACCCAGGCGTTTTTACTTTTCAAAATAAAACCTGGTTGCTTATTCGCGTAGCAGAAAGACCCCAACAAAAAGAAGGTATTATCTCTTTTCCAATTTTAAAAGGTGACGGTATAGAAATTATTGAGATCAGGGAAAATGATCCTGATTTGATTGCCGACGATCCTCGTGTAATCAATTACAAAGGGGCCGATTACTTAACTACACTTTCGCATTTACGTTTAGTTTGCAGTGATGATGGTATCAATTTTTACCAACCAGAGGGCTACCCATTATTGCAGGGCGAAGGACCGGCTGAAGCTTTCGGAATTGAAGATTGCCGGGTAGCATTAATTGATGATACCTATTACTTAACCTTTACAGCGGTTTCAGCAGAAGGTGTCGGTGTGGGTATGCGGACAACTAAAGATTGGAAAACGTTCGAAAAACACGGAATGATCATTCCGCCACATAATAAAGATTGTGCTGTTTTCGAAGAAAAAATCAACGGTAAGTTTTATACACTTCATCGCCCGAGCAGTGTCGATTTAGGTGGTAATTATATTTGGCTGGCCGAATCGCCTGATGGCATCCATTGGGGAAATCATAAATGCATTATTAAAACCCGCAAAACTAACTGGGATAGTAAACGAGTTGGTGCCGGTGCAGCTCCTATTAAAACCGAAAAAGGCTGGCTGGAGATTTATCACGGTGCCAATGCAGAACATCAATATTGTTTAGGCGCATTTTTAATGGATTTGAACGATCCATCTAAGGTAATCGCTCAAACCAATGAACCTATTATGCGCCCAATTGCTGAATACGAGATGTGCGGTTTTTTCGGTCAGGTAGTTTTTACCAATGGCCACACCGTTAACGGCGATGAACTGACCATTTACTATGGTGCTGCAGATGAATTTGTTTGCGGTGCTAAATTTTCTATTCAAGATATTTTATCGCAACTAGAATATAACCATGCTGACTAAACTTAAATCAGAAATTACGCACTTCAAAAATCAGTCGTATAATTTCAGGGTACTTACCCTTACCAACTTAATTTACAGTATTGTACTTCCTGTAATCGATATTTTTGTGGCAGCCTATGTTATGCGTAGCTCCAATGATCCTGTTAAAGTTGTCATTTATCAATTAACGATCTATACAGGCATTCCAATTACGTTTTTCCTGAACGGTTTTCTGCTCAGCAAGTTTTCCATCAAAACCTTGTATTCGTTGGGTATGATGTTAAGCGGCGTTTCCATGATGGTAATGATGTCGTTAACTACCCTGGATAATACTGGAATTGGTATTGCCGGTTTAATTATGGGGATGTCTTTTGGTTTTTATTGGGCGAACAGAGACTTCTTAGCACTTGCCATTACAAATGATGAAAACCGAAATTATTACTATGGTTTGGAAACGTTTTTCTATACCATTATTGCAGTTGTAATTCCAGTATTGATTGGTTGGTTTATCGAATTTAACGCGGTAAGTGGCGGTGCGCATTTGGCTTATAAAATTGTAACCGGGATGGTTTTCGTGATTACCATTTTAGCTTCTATCATGTGTTTCAGAGGGAACTTTCAAAATCCGACCGAAAAGAAATTTGTTTACTTTAAGTTCGATCCATATTGGTACAAGTTATTGCGATTGGCCACACTAAAAGGCTTGGTTCAGGGCTTTCTGGTTACTGCACCTGCCATGTTAATTATGCTTTTGGTTGGTAAAGAAGGAGCATTAGGAACGGCACAATCAATTGGTGCCATCATTGCGGCTATAGCCATGTACATCATCGGAAGAAATACATCACCGAAACACAGGTTATATATTTTTGGAACAGGCTTAGTGCTTTTTGCAATTGCTGCAATAATCAACGGTGTGTTGTACAGCAGTTTAGGGGTAATTCTTTTCATGTTATTTTTATTGTTAGCTAAGCCGCTTCTTGATTTAGCTTACTTTCCGATTCAGTTTAGCGTCATTGATATTTTAACCAAAAAGGAGAAAAGAAGTGAATTCGCCTATATTTTAAATCACGAGGCTGGTTTGTATATTGGACGCCTAACCGGAGCAGGTACATTTTTAATCTTAGCCTATTATTTTTCAGTTGAAGTTGCCTTGCGATACGCCATAGTTATTGTAGCGATATTACAATTGGCTTCTTACTGGGTGGCCAAAGACATTATTAAACAGGGCAAAATTGAAAATGTTGATCAAGCACCAATTTTAAGTAATGAAGAACCTGGCGTTGTTGCGCCAGTTTAAACCAAATAGATTAACCAATTGATCTGTATTTACAGGTCGAAACATATCAAATAATATGAGATTGAATTTCAAGGTACTTTACGCAATTATTTTTATTTCAAGCTGGAACTTTGCTCATGCCCAGGTAAAACAGCTTAAGCTAAGTAGGGTAGAAGAAATGGCGAATTTGCCTCAGCCATTAAAAATTATTGACTGGAAATTGATGGCACAAAACTTCGATAAAACCGTTTACGATTTTAATGCAAAAGGTGAGTATTGGCCAATGATTTGGATGGACAGCACCCGGAAAAATTTCGATCAGCCGGTAATGGGCATTTACACAGCTGTTGGCGATGTTCGTCAGGGTAAAAACAATAAAGGCATGTTCCACGAGGCATTAGCCAACATGGGTGCAGTCATGGGCGCAAGTTTAGTGGGGATAGACAAGAGCAAACAAAATGGTGTAAACTATGCTGCGATGTTGAAAAACTATTTTAATCGCGACACCAAATGGAATATCATGATGAACAATACTGCTCCGGAAGTAGCCCTTCTAGGTGGTGGCTATGGCAGAGACTGGTGGTATGATGTATATCCGAATGTGTTGTTTTATGCCGTTTGCGAGCAATATCCGGAAGAGAAAGATTTCGATTGGATGGCAAAAAGTATTGCTGAAAAATTTTATCAGGCCGATTCCATCCTAAAAGGCGATTACAACTATTCGTATTTCGACTATGCGGCAATGAAGCCTATGAAAAACCAGATTTGTGCACAGCAAGATGCTGCGGCTGGTCATGCCTGGGTGTTATATGCTGCTTATAAAAAGTTTGGCGATAAGCGCTATTTAAAAGGTGCTATCAGTGCGATGAAGGCCTTGGAAAGCAATAAGATTAATCCTACTTACGAATTGCTGATGCCATTTGGTGCTTATTTAGCTGCAAGAATGAATGTTGAGCAGGGAACGAATTTCGATGTGCAAAAGCTACTTGCGTGGACGTTCGATGGAACCGCCGTTTGCCGTGAGGGTTGGGGTGTTTTAACGGGGAAGTGGAATGGATATGATATTTCTGGCGTGGTCGGAAGTACAGTAGATCATGGCGGATATGGCTTTTTGATGAATACTTTTGATGCAGCCTGGCCATTGATCCCAACGGTTCGTTATGATCCATCTTATGCCAATGCAATTGGGAAATGGATGTTAAATGCCGTAAACGCTTCACGTTTTTTTTATTCCGCAGTATATGCCTGCTGATCGACAGACCATCCCGCAACATGCTGCTGTGACTAAAGGTGTAATCGCTTATGAAGGCTTTGCCAAAACTTCTACTTTTGATACCCTTTACATGGACAAAAAAGGGCCGGTTGCGCAGGGAGATGGGCCAAAATGGGTACCAGGTAAAAACCCTGATGTATCCCAATTTAGTGTTTATGGTAGCGGCCACGTCGGAATATTCGGCGCCATCGTGGAGAAAACTAACATCGAAGGTGTGTTGAAACTGGATGTTTTGGCTACTGATTTTTACAGAAATAAAGCTTATCCAACCTATTTAATTTATAACCCTTTTGCGCAAAGTAAAACCGTTGCTTACAAAGTAAAAGGAATAAAAAAAGTTGATCTATACGATGCAATTAGTCAAAAGGTAATTGTTAAAAATATTGCCGCTAAAAGTAATGTTTCTATTGCTGGCAATCATTCTGTTTTAATTGTAGAAGTACCTGCCGGAAGCAAATTAATAACCACTAATAAAAAACTAGTCGCAAACGGAATCGTGATCGACTATATGAAGAAATAAGTATCTACTTATGCGCTTAAATTAACGAAGCACTGCCTTAGGGTGGTGCTTTTTTTGTTTACAGAAGTTAGTGCCTGTACATTTATTACACGGCCTTTCTTCTTAAACCCGACAGTAGCGGCCGCCCCGAAATTTTTTCAATGAGGGCTATAGCGAATGGCGGGGCTGAAGACCGCCATGAAATTATGAACGTTCCTTTTCTAATTAATAATAAAGCATATAAAAATATTACAGCATAAAAAAAAGTGTTCCGGGTTTAAACCGGAACACTTTTCTATTTACTAGGCTTTGCCTTAATTTTTGGTCTTTCTGCTTTAAGCTTTCTCTTAGTATCCAAAAATCTGCTCTAAATTTAGTTTGGTAACAGCGCCAAATTTAGCTAAATCTGCAAGGTTGATTTTTTTCTCTGAAGCCACAACGCAATAACTATATGGTTTACCAGAAATATTACCATTATGGAATGATTTAACGTCAGCGAAAGTTAACGGCTTTAAAGCTGCATACTCATCAATTCTTGAATCATGATCGAAACCTAATTTCTGATCAGCTAAATATGTGTAAATGATACCGTCTTTTGTGATTCTTGTCGTTTCAATTCCATTCAAGGAATTACTTTTAGAAAGATCAAATGATTTATCAGACTCTGGTAATACCGTCAACAACTCGTTCATTCCTGCTACAGCCTCGTTCATTTTATCAGCTTGCGTACCTACGTAAGCAATCATCGTATTTTCTTTTTCTTTGCTGTTTGGCGAAGAATAAACTGCAAAAGTAGAATAAGCTAAAGCTTTAGATTCACGGATGGTTTGAAACACGATAGAACCCATGCCACCACCAAAGTAATTATTGAATAAGCCAATTTTTGCCGCATTTGCCGGATCATATAATCCAGAATTACGTACCCAGCGGATTTCAGCCTGCACCATATCATAATCTGCAAAGTAGACTTTGTTAGAATCGGTTTTGGTGTACACAAACTTCTTCATTGGTGCTGCAGGCGTAAATTCTTTAGCTAATGCATGAACTTTGGTAATATCAGCAGAAAATGCAGGTAACGTTTTCGGGCCAAAATAAGTGATGGTGTGCTTATAATTGGTTAAGTTATGCAACAAGTAAATTAAATCAGAAGATTTCATGTTTTTGATTTCATCATTGCTTAATCCGTAATTGAAAGGGTTATCCGAGCCGTATTGAGCATAACTCATTAAACCTCCTAAAATAGAAGCTTTGTTTAATTTTGCATTTTCTCTCGATTTCAATAAGCGACCTTTTAAATCTTCCAAAGCTTTTTCATTTGGCTTGCAGTTTGCAAGCACGTCTTCTAACAACACTACTGCTTTATCAAAATTCTCTTGTAAACCACTTAGAGAAACGGTTGTGATTTCGGTGCCTACATTAATGTTATAGCTGCAGGCAAGATTATAAAATGCTTTACTAATGTCTTCCGCAGAATATTTATCTGTACTTAAAAATGCTAAATATTGCGATGCATATGGCAATAATTTGTAATTGTAAGAACCCATATCAAAACGGTAGCTCATGCGAAATATACCATTTTCTGTATTCTGAACGGTAATCACATCTGCAATACCAGCTTTACCAAAATTCAAATCTTTTTGATAATCTAAAAACTTTGGTGCAATTGGTTTTACAGGAGAACTGATAATGGTTTTGGTGAAAGGGGAAACCTCATTAGCATTGGTTTTTACTGCGGTGATGGTTGGTTTTTCAACTTTGATAATGCTCTTATCTTCACCTTTATGTTTTAAGATGGATACATAATTATTGATGAAAAACTGATTGGCAAAATCTACAATTTCTTTCTTCGTTACTTTTGCCATCGCATCGGTTGCAGCTAAAGTTTTGTCCCACTCGGTACCACGATTTTGAATGAAAGCATCCATGGTTGCGTTGGCACGAACATCATTGTTATCATAGCCCTGAAGTTCTGCTAATTTGATATTGGCAACAGTTGCTTTTATTAAACTTTCGTCGAATTCACCTTTTTTAAGCAAATCAACTTGTTCTAATAATAGTTTTTGTGCGTCTTCTAAACTTTGTCCTGCTTTAGGCGATCCAGACAAAATAAAGATTCCATAATCCTTCATTTGATTATAACCCGCTCCAGCCCTCAACATTTTTTGTTGTTTATTAATGTTGATATCCATTAAACCTGCTTTACCGTTTGATAAGATGCTGCCAATCAGATCAAGCAATAAACTCTGGCGGCTATTTTGTGCAAAACCACGATAAGCTACATAAAGACTTTCGGCACTTGGACCATAAATATTAACCTTTTGAACCTGAGTTAATGGTTTTTCAGGTGCCGGGTTGTACAATGCCAGTGGCTTCGAAGCCATGTATGAGAAATTCTTGTCGATTTTTTTGATTAAATCATCGTAGTTAATATCACCCGACATAATTAAGGCCATATTATTTGGCACATAATATTTGTTGTAATATTTTCTGATTTCAACCAGTGATGGGTTTTTCAAATGCTCGATGGTACCAATGGTAGTTTGTTGACCGTAATTATGTGTTGGAAATAATGAATAAAGCATTTTCTCATACATTTTACGTCCATCATTGTCCATTCCAATGTTTTTCTCTTCATAAACAGCTTCTAATTCTGTATGGAAAATACGGAAAACCGGAGCACGGAAGCGTTCCGCCTGAAGTGACAAAAACTTATCTATTGCATTTGATGGCAAATCTTCCTCATAAACAGTTTCTTCAACTGATGTATGGGCGTTGGTTGAATTGCTACCAATCGATTTCATCATCTTATCATATTCATTTGCAATTGAATATTCAGATGCCTCGCCAGAAACTTTATCAATCTCTTTGTAAATTTCTTTACGTTTGGCTGGGTCGGTAGTTTTATTATAAGTTTCGTAAAGTGCCTCTATTTTATCTAATAATGGTTTTTCTTTAGCATAGTTTAAAGTTCCAAACTTATCAGTACCCTTAAACAAAAGGTGCTCTAAGTAATGGGCCAAACCCGTGTTGGTTCTCGGATCGGTATTACTACCCGCTCTTACTGCCATTTTGTAAGTAATGTTCGGCTCCTTATTATTTTGCGATAAAATTACGGTCAATCCGTTTTTCAGCGTATAGAAACGCGATTTTGTAGGGTCGTTGGTTACATACTTATAAGGGTAGCCACCAGAATTACCTGTTTTCCATTGGTACGCAGTTTGAGCTTTCACGCCCGAACTTGCAACAAGAAAACAAGCTAACGTAAATAGTTTGATTTTCATTTATTTGATTTTGGTTTATGATTGTGATTGGAGCATTTGGTTACTGTAAACCAATTACAGCAGTCAGTTAATAAGTTATTTATCCAAATATATATGGTTTCAATCATGGAATGAAATGCTTTAAGAATTTTCTAACTAATCATGTAGTAATAAATCATTTTAGCAGATAAAACTATGCGTTATTGTGCCTTGATTTTATATTCTGTATTTTTACCGACATGACAAAGCACAGGGCAAAACCAAATATTTTAGTTGTTAACGATGACGGAATTACTGCTACAGGAATAAAAAACCTGATGGAAGTAATGCAGGAAATTGGTAATGTAGTTGTGGTGGCACCAGATAGTCCGCAAAGCGGGATGGGGCATGCGATTACGATTGGCAAGCCAATCCGGTTTGATAAAGTTGACCTTTACAACGGCGTGGAAATGTATAAATGCAGTGGAACGCCGGTTGATTGCGTTAAACTTGGCGTTAATAAAATATTCAAAGGCCAAAAACCTGATTTATGTGTATCTGGAATCAATCATGGTTTAAATAATTCAATTAACGTTTTGTATTCTGGCACTATGTCGGCAGCAGTGGAAGGAGCTATTGAAAAAATTCCATCTATTGGTTTCTCCATGGATGATTTTGCAGCTGATGCAGATTTTAGTCATACCAAAAAATACATCAAAGATATTTGTTTACAGGTGCTGGAAAATGGCTTGCCGGAAGGTGTTTTGCTCAATGTGAATTTTCCAAAAGGTGATCAATTGAAAGGCGTGAAAATCTGCCGCCAGGCAAATGCAAAATGGATGGAAGAATTCGAAGAACGCGTTGATCCGTACAAACGTCCTTATTATTGGTTAACCGGAGTTTTTGAGAACTTTGATAAAGGCGAAGATACCGATGTTTGGGCGTTGGAACACGGGTATGTTTCAGTTGTTCCGGTTCAGTTTGATTTAACGGCACACCACGCCATTCAAACTTTAAACGGATGGAATTTTACAGGTGCTGATCAATTGAAATCTGATCAAGGCAAAACGACCATTTCCGCCCCTGACGGGATTAATCTGGGCTAGTTTTCAGCGATGAACGAAAAGCTAAGAAAACTGAACGATTCGGTATGGATCGGATTAGGTATCGGACTGATGATCCCTGCAATTTTATGTTCCATCGCCTGGTACATCATTCATCATGTCGCATCGTTAGCAAAAGCCGATTTATTATACATCGGTGGCATAGCAGTTAACGCTTATGTGATGCAACACTTTTTCAAATACAATAAATTAAATATTGGTCGGGGAATTTTAGCCGCCACATTTTTGTGTGCCTTCATTTTTTTCGCCTATAAAGTTTTTTAACATTATAACCGTCATTGCGAGGTACGAAGCAATCTTATTTAGACATCCGATTTAAGATTGCTTCGTACCTCGCAATGACGATAAGTGAGTTACTCCAATGAAATACTACCTCGTAGCCGGAGAAGCATCAGGCGATTTACACGGTGCAAATTTAATGAAAGCTTTAAAGCTGGAAGATCGTGATCCCGTGTTCCGTTATTTTGGTGGCGATAAAATGCAGGCTGAAGGTGGTGAATTGGTAAAACACTATGCCGATATGGCTTTCATGGGTTTTACCGAGGTAGTACTAAATCTAAGAACGATCTTCAAAAATCTTAAAAAATGCAAGGAAGATATTTTGAGCTGGAAACCAGATGTGCTGATCCTGATCGATTTTCCTGGTTTCAATTTAAAAATTGCTGAATTTGCAAAAGAAAATAATATCAAGGTTTGCTATTACATCTCTCCGAAAATTTGGGCATGGAACCAAAAGCGTGTGTTAAAAATTAAAAAGGTTGTTGATCACATGTTTTGCATCCTTCCATTTGAGGTAGATTTTTACAAGAAGTGGGGCATGGACGTGGATTATGTTGGAAATCCACTTTTGGATGAGCAAGCAGCATTTTCACCTGATCCTCAATTTTTAACAAATCACAATTTAAGCGACAAAAAAATTATCGCCCTACTACCTGGCAGCAGAAGGCAGGAAATAGAGCGGTTGCTGCCCGTCATGTTAAGCATTACTGATCAGTTCCCGGATTATCAATTTGCAATTGCTGCTGCACCAACATTTGATCAGGCATATTATCATCAATTTATAAAAGACAAAAAAGTCACTCTTTTATTTAGTAATACTTACAATCTACTTCATCACGCTCACACTGCAGTAGTGGCTTCGGGAACTGCAACATTAGAAACGGCTTTATTCAAGGTTCCGCAAGTGGTGGTTTATCGCGGTGGGGCCATTTCTATTGCTATCGCGAGGATGTTGGTGAAAATTAAGTTCATTTCACTGGTCAATCTGATCGTCGATAAAAAAATTGTTACAGAGCTTATTCAGGAGGATTTTAATTCAAAGAAATTAAGCGAAGAACTTCAGGCAATAGTTTCAGGTGAGGGACGAAAAACCATGCTTAGTAATTACGAGGATTTACTTTTATTAATGGGGAAGCCCGGCGCATCTGAAAAAACAGCAAAACTAATTTACCAGTATTCGGCTGGCAAATAATCTCTCCAATAAAAACTTTTTAAATTTTTTCAAAACAAATGAGGCGTTTCTGCGTTACTAAATCGTTTTGCGTAATTATATTCTTCCCTAATTAATTCTTCACGTTCTCATTAATTAAGCGAATTATTAGACCGCACAGCGTAACTAATTATAAACTAAACTAATGAGTGCCAATGAAAAACATTCTACTCAGGATTACGGGATTCCTATGCCTGTTCCTAATTTCAAGCCCCCAGTTGTTTGCTAAATCAATGAAAGAAACCAGGAGTTTCAATTATTATTTTCAGCAAGACACCACAAAAAGAGACACTACGAAAAAAGTTCCTGTCGCCAAACCTGCCGATTCAGTTAAAGTTCCGGTAAATCCGCTTGGTGGTGCAAGCCCTGTACCTTCAGCACCACCAAAAGATGGTCCTGCAACAGCTCCAGCTAATGCTGCCGGACAAAAAACGATCACCGGTGTAGTTTTAGATGAAAAGAAAATCGGATTGCCTGGTGTCGGAATTAAAATTCAGGGTAAAACAGGTGGTTCTGTTACCCAGGAAAACGGACGTTTCAGTATCACGGTAACTGCTCCGACCGATGTTTTGGTTTTCAGTTACATTGGTTACCAAAGCAGATCAGTACCAGCCGGGAACGGTGCTGCACCCTTGACCATTAACCTCGTTCCATCAGCTTCGCAAAAGTTAGATGAAGTGGTGGTAGTTGGTTACGGTACGTTAAAAGCCAAAGAGGTAACATCAGCCATTGCAACGGTAGATACTTCTCAGTTCAGGCAAAGCGGATCGCGAAACCCACTTGATTTATTGCAGGGAAAGGTGGCTGGTTTGCAGATTACGCGAACGGGCGGTTCAAACCCCAATTCTGGCGTTGGTATCCAATTACGTGGAGTAACTTCGGTAACAGGTAGTCAAAGCCCGTTAATTGTAATTGATGGTATTCCCGGAGGAAACTTGGACCTTTTACAGCAGGATGATATTGCTTCCTTTAGTGTGTTAAAAGATGGATCAGGTGCAGCAATTTATGGAACCAGAGCCAATGCAGGGGTAATTTTAGTCACCACCAAAAAAGGTAAAGCTGGTCCAGCCCGTTTTGATTATTCCGGGTATCTGCGTAAAGAATACTTATATCAGCGCCCAGACTTTTTAACCGTAGATGAGTTTAGAGAAAAAATCCGTAGCGGTCAGTTTGATCGTCAAGACTATGGTGCTTCACTCGATCCTTTTGATGATTTGGTCAATCACGGTAACTTAAGTCAAAATCACAACCTTTCAATGTCTGGCGGTTCAGAAAAAACAAGTTACAGAGCCAGTATCAACTACCGTGATTTGCAGGGTTTTGCAAAAAATAACCGCCGTACAGAATATGGTATCAGGTTAAACCTCAATTCTAAAGGATTAGATGATAAATTGTTCACACAGGTAAACTTATCAACCAATTTTAATAAAGGCGATTTATTAGGTGGCGGTGGCTGGGAAAATCAGCTCACCAGAAATCCTACACAATCTTATTATAACCCAGATGGAAGCTGGTTCTTTGATCCAAATGCAACAAATGAAATTGCAAGATTAGAGCAAGAAACCAATAAACGCCAGCAACAAACCAGCTCAATTGATGCTAAAGCTGAATATGAAATTTTTAAAGGTTTCAAAGCTTCAGTTTTTGGTGCCGTTCAAAGAAACAGTTATGTTGATGGATCTTACCGTTCGGTTTTTGGAGAGTATTCTTTAGAAAATGATATCTATAAAAATGGGGGTTATGCCGCCCGCTCCACAGTATTAGAACAAAATTTTAACGTTGAGCCAACCTTACAATATGCTACAACTTTTGGTGAAGACCATAGTTTAACGGCCATTGGTGGTTACAGTTATCGTTATGAAGTTAATGAAGGTTTCAATGCCGGTAACCTTGGTTTCTTAAACGATCAGTTCCAGGAAAATAACTTAAATGCCGGTAACCAATTGGCGGCAGGTAAGGCTTTTTTAGGAAGTTTTAAAAATGATAACACGTTAATCGCATTTTTTGGAAGGGTAAACTACACTTTCAAAAACAGGTATTATTTACAGGCAATTTTACGTAGAGAGGGTTCATCCCGTTTCGGTGCCAATAATAAATGGGCAAACTTCCCGGCTGTTTCTGCCGGCTGGACCGTTACCGAAGAAAAATTCATGGAAAACGTAAAATGGGTTAATAACTTAAAAGTGAGGTTAGGCTACGGAGAAACCGGTAACTCCGGTATTTCCAACTATGCTTCATTGGTAACATTAGGAACAGGAGGGGTATATCTATATCCTGATGGTCAGTACCGCGAAACTTATGGCCCAAATAGCAATCCAAACCCAGATTTAAGGTGGGAAAAGAAACAGGAAATTAACTTAGGTTTAGATTTTACTTTGTTTTCAAGCCGTTTATCCGGATCATTGGATTTATTTAAACGTGTAACGAAAGATTTATTAGATAGCTACGATTCTCCTCAACCGCCATTTGTAAGATCTTCTATTTACACCAACGTAGGTTCAATTTCGGCGAAAGGTATTGAGTTGGCTTTAAGTTACAAAGCAGTTGACGGAAAAGATTTCAAATACAATATCGACCTGGCTGCAAGTACAACCAGCAATAAATTAGATTCTTATTCGAATAGCGAGTACAGAAGAGATTATTTATCTACCGCTCCAATTGGCGGTTTTGGCGATTTAGGTAACTCTATTCGTATTTATGAAGGTGGTAAAATTGGCGATTTCTGGGGTAAACGTTTTGCGGGCTTCACCGGCGATGGAAAATGGTTATTCTTTAACCGAAACGGACAACCAATCAGAAACGACCAGATTAATAACTCATTCTTTAGAGATCAAACCGATTTAGCGGTTATTGGAAACGCCATTCCAAAATATTACCTGTCGTTAACCAACAGCTTTAATTACAAACAATTCGATCTGCGTCTTTTCTTAAGAGGTAAGTTCGACTATCAGATTCTGAATACAACCGCACTATCATACGGAAATAAAGTTTCTGGTACCAATCTTTTAAACTCTGCTTTTGATAAGTATGCTCAAATCAATGATACCTACATGTACTCTGATTATTATATCGAGAACGGTAGTTTCTTAAAAATTGATGAGGTTACTTTCGGATACACTTTCAAACTTAAGTCGAAAAACATCCGCAATTTAAGAGCATACATTACGGGACAAAACCTGGCTACCTTTACAAAATATACCGGTAACGATCCTGATTTTGTGAAAGATACAGGCTTAGGTCAACCAGCAGATGATGGCGTTTTAGGAGTTGATGGAAGGGGTCCGTATCCAAGCACATCATCATTCTTATTAGGCGTAACCTTTGGATTTTAAACTGAATAACATGAAAACATTAAATAAAATATATACATCGTGTTTAGCAACTATGTTGCTAATTACGGCAAATGGTTGTACAAAACTCGATGAGAATTTATATGATACCATTAGCAGCGAAAATTTCTACAAAATAAAAATGAGATCATTTCTGCAGTATTAAGACCTTACACGCATGCCAATGCATGGGGTACTTCATCTGGTCAGGATGGCTGGTGGCGTTTAGCAGAACTTTCTGCCGACCAATTGGCCTGGCCAACAAAAGGCAGGCACGGAGAAGACGGTGGTAAGTGGAAGCGTTTGCACTACCATACCTGGACGGTAGACGAAGGTGGCATAAACAGTGCCTGGTCATTAATGTACTGGGGTGTAGGCTTATGTAACGTGCCTATCGAAAACTTAGAGAAACGCGATGCTGCACAACTGGGCATTACCCAACAGGAAAAAGACGCCTTTTTGGCTGAACTGAAGTTATTTAGAGCATACCATTATTTAAAACTAATGGATTTGTTCGGCAATATCCCGGTGGTTACTGTTGTGGGCGAACCTGCAAGGCCATCCACACTAAGCAGAACTGAGGTTTTTAATTTTATAGAAAAAGAAATTAAAGATAATATTGATAAAGCGCCAAAACTGTCAAAAGCTATGCTTGGTAGAATGAGCCAGGCAGGTGGATACGCAATGCTTGTGGAGCTTTACTTAAATGCCCAGGCATGGACTGGAACAGCCAGATGGGATGACTGTATCGCTGCTGCAGATAAGCTTATTACCAACCAGGCTGGCGGAATGAACGGTAACATGGCATTAGATCCAAATATTACAGACCAGTTTAAGCCAGATAACGATTTAAGTAAAGAAACCATCTTTTCTGTTGCTTACGAGTTTCAAAGAGCAAATTTTCAGCCTGGTTTCCCTAGCGATTTTTATCACTTTAATCAGCAGTTTATTTACGGTGGAAGTAGAAACGGTAATGACGGAATTGTGGTGATACCGGACAACTTTACAAAGTATAAGGATGCCGATTTAAGGAAAAGAACCTGGTTATTAGAAGGCAAAATGACTCGTTTTGATAACGGACAGCCTTTAATTGCTACCGGTGGAAATGAGTACGATGGTAAACAATTGGAATTTGTTGATAACATCAGGAAAAATAAAACTGGCTCAACCGTGTCAAACATGAGCGAAGGTGAAGAAAACAGTGGTGTTCGTTTTAATAAATACAAGTTGGGTAACCAGGTAGCCAATGCAACCACACAACCAAGTACGGTTTATAACAATACCGATTGGAACATTTATCGCTTAACGTGGATTTACTTTGCCAAAGCAGAAGCATTAATGCGCAAAAATGGCGGTACTGCAACAGCAGAAGCTGTTCAGTTAATTAACGATTGTAAAGTGAGGGCTTTTGCTACTGCAGATTGGCCAGCCAATCAGTATACGGTAGCAAGTTTAACACTCGATGAATTGTTAGTTGAAAGAGGTCGCGAGTTTATTTTCGAAGGTTTCCGCCGCGATGATTTAATTCGCTTTGGAAAATTTGCAACCGGAAGCTGGTGGGATCATCAACCTACCAATGCAAACAGACAGTTGTATCCAATACCACAACAGCAGATTGCGCTAAATTCTAATCTTAAACAGAATCCAGGTTACTAATTAAACGAAGAAAGGCACTATTTAAAGTGCCTTTTTTCGTTTAATGCAATTGAAAATCTTAAAAATGAGTTTCTTAAGCGCCTCAGAACTAAATCGATTAATTTTCAAAATTATTAATCATTATACTTTATATTAGCAAAAATTCAAAAACGATTCTGAGGATGGTATCTTTTTGAAAATGTAATAATTTGAACGCCCAATAATGAAAACCCTTTCAATCAAAGATATTGCTGTTAAGGCAGGTGTCTCCATCACAACTGTTTCATTTATCATCAATGGTAAAGCTAAAGAAAAATCGATTAGTGAAGCTGTTATTAAGAAGGTAGAAAAAATTATCAAAGAAAGTGGTTATAAACCCAACCAGATCGCCAGGAGTTTAAGAACCGGCAATTCTAATATTATAGGTTTAATTATTGAAGATATTTCAAATTCATTTTTTTCCCGTATCGCTCGCTTAATAGAAGATAAAGCATATAAAAAAGGATATAAGATTATCTATTCCAGTACGGAGAACAATGTAGAAAAGGCAAAGGAACTGATCAATATGTTCAAATCGAGGAAGGTAGATGGTTACATCATTTCGCCAACCAAAGGCATTGAAGAAGATATTCAGGTGCTCCTTTCAGATAATAAACCAGTGATCTTATTTGATAGGAATTTATCAGATATTGATACACATTACGTGGGCGCCGATCATTTCAAAGCTTCCTATCAATCTATTGAAAGCTTCATTAAAAACGGCAAAGGGAAAATTGCACTGGTAACTACCGATATTGATGTAGAACAAATTATAGAACGTTTTGAGGGATATAAGAAGGCACTCATTGACCATGATATCCCGTACAATGATGAGTTGGTACTTAAAATACATTTCAACCAAGATGAGGCTGAAACCATAGAACAGATGAAATCATTATTCAGCTCTAAGGATATTGATGCTGTACTCTTCGCTACCAACTATTTAGCCATCAGTGGATTAAAGGCTTTAAAGCAGCTCAATAAAAAAATAGGAGATGAACTTTCCGTTATCGCTTATGATGATCATGAAGTTTTCGAACTCCACACACCAAGTATCTCTGCAGTGCAGCAACCCTTAGAAGAGATTGCCGAGACCGTAATTCAGCTAATACTCAATCAGCTTTCTTCTAAAAACAAACTGGAAAACCAAAAAGTGATTATTCCGGCAAAGCTAATTGAAAGATAATTAATATTTCATCGTCACATAAATGTTGCATTTTGGAGCTTTCAAAATGAATTTTAATTCTTTAATATTGATCTAGTAAAACGTTTTACGCCAAACAGGCTTAACTAGTCGCTAACCAATATCATACATTAACATTTTTCTTTCGTTGCAAACTGAAAGATTTTAATTGGTAAGATTAGTAAAACGTTTTAACAATATTAACCAAATTAGCCATTTATGAGAAATTTCTACCTGTTAGTATGCTGCTACGTCCTACATTTTAGCGTTCAGGCGCAAGACAAAATTCCTGCGTATCCTTTAATAGCACATGACACCTATTTAAGCATCTGGTCTTTCGGCGATGGACTAAACAATTCTGTTACCAAACACTGGACTGGAAAAGAGCAATCGCTTTTGGGCGTAATTAAAGTAGATGGAAAGTTTTACAGATTTTTAGGTGCTGAATCCAAAAATTACAAAACTATTCTTCCGGCAGCAGATGAAACCAGTTATCAGGCCAGTTACCTCACTAAAAAAGCAGCTGATGGCTGGAACAATTTATCATTCGATGATAGTTCATGGAAAAAAGATGATGCGCCGTTTGGAGACGATCAAACAGCTAAAACAAAATGGAACACTGACGAGATTTACTATCGCAGAAAATTTGCTTTCCATTCCACTTCTTCGGCGAAGAAATATTTAAAGCTTAGTCATGATGATAATGTTACTGTATACCTGAACGGAAAAATGATTTTCCAGAAAGATGGTTGGGTGCATGAGTATATTTATATCCCGATTGAAAATAACCTTTTAAAAGAAGGTGAAAATTTGTTGGCGATCAATTGTAAAAATACTGCGGGAGGAAGGCATTTGGATGCTGGAATTGTAGAAGAAATTCCTAATGGCTCCCAAGTGTTAAAAGCCGTTCAAACCAATGTTGCTGTTGAGGCAACCAACACCATTTACGATTTTAAATGTGGTGGCGTAAACCTGAAGGTAACCTTTACTTCTCCGTTATTATTGAACAATATTAAACTAACAGCCAGACCAATTAGTTATATCAGCTATGCTGCCAAATCTGCTGATGGAAAAGCGCATAAAGTTGATGTATATTTTAGTGCATCATCAAATTTGGCAGTAAACACACCTAATCAACCGGTTTCTGTTTGGAAAAATACCAATAACAATCTGTCGATTTTAAAAGCAGGTACAGTTGAACAACCGGTGCTGAAAAAGAAAAATGATGATTTAAGAATTGATTGGGGTTATATGTATGTTGCGGTGCCGACAAAATTTGGTGCAAAGCAATACATCGGTAATCAAATTGACAACCTAAACAGTTTTAAATCGGTTAAATATCCTCAGCAAAGTCAGGCGTTAAACGTAAAAACACAAGACTTGAGTACGGTGATTCCTTTTGGTACCGTTGGTCTAAAATCAGTTGAAAAATATGTGATGCTGGGTTACGATGATTTGAAATCTATAGAGTATTTCGGCGATCAGTTATTACCAATCTGGAGAACATCAGCATCAAGTACTTTCGAAAATCAACTTACACAGGCTAATAACGATTATGCAACGTTAAAAGCGAAAACAAAAGCTTTTGATGCGAAATTAGTAGCCGATGCCCTAAAAGGTGGTGGTACAGAATATGCTGATTTATGCAAGTTTGCATACCGCCAAAGTATCGCGGCACACAAGATTGTTTATGCACCTAATGGTGATATTTTATTTTTATCAAAAGAAAATTTTAGCGGAGGCTTTATCAACACGGTGGATGTAACTTATCCCTCGGCACCACAGTATCTGCTGTATAATCCTGAATTGTTAAAAGGTATGCTGAACGGCATATTCTACTACTCAGAAAGTGGGAAATGGAAAAAAGATTATCCTGCCCATGATATTGGTACTTATCCTGTTGCCAACGGGCAGATTTATGGCGAAGATATGCCTGTGGAAGAAGCCGGTAACATGATCATTTTAGTTGGCGCAATTGCCAAAGCTGAAAGAAATGCAAGCTACGCAGAAAAGCACTGGAAGGAAATGTCGAGATGGGCAGAGTACTTATTAAAAGAAGGATTTGATCCGGCAAACCAGTTGTGTACAGATGATTTTGCCGGTCACTTAGCCCGTAATGCAAATTTATCGGTAAAAGCAATTGTAGGTTTGGGTGTTTACGCCCAGCTGGCTCAGCAATTAGGGAAAACTGAAATCGCCACCAAATATAGAAGTGCGGCTTTGGATATGGTTAAGAACTGGCAGAAATTGGCTGATGCGGGAGATCATTATGCACTAACCTTTAACGATAAAAATACCTGGAGCCAAAAATATAACCTCGTTTGGGATAAATTACTGAAGTTAAATTTATTTCCTAATGATGTTTATCGCAAAGAAATCAACTACTATTTAACCAAACAGAACTCTTTCGGCTTACCGCTTGACAGTCGTAAAGCTTACACCAAATCGGATTGGATAATGTGGACTGCAACCTTAACTGATAATCAACCGGAATTTCAAAAATTTATAAAACCCATTTACAAATATGCTGCTGAAACCACTGATAAAGTGCCGTTAAGTGATTGGCACGAAACCATATCAGGAAAAAAAGCAGGCTTCCAGGCCAGGAGTGTTGTAGGTGGATATTTTATCAAAATGCTGGCCGATAGCTGGGGAATTAAATAAACCATAAAGTACTAACCAACATATAAAAAGAACAAGCAAAAAGAATAACTAATCTATCTGAAAAGATAACTAACCAAGTACAAAACCAACCATTATGAACAAAAAATTTACTAGGCTCATTAAGCTAAGGCTTATGACTAAGGAGAGCGCCTGCAAGTTAGGTGCACTTTCTCTGGCACTTGGATTAACATTTAATGCATCAGCGGGTGCAATAAATATTAATACTTCGCCAATAGCAACGAAGGAATCAAAGCGTCCTGCTGCCGATATTGTAATTAGAGGTATAATTAAGGATGAAACCGGAACACCAATTCCTGGGGCAAGTGTTAAGGTAAAGGGCTCTTTAGTAGTCGCCGCTACTGACGTAAATGGAGCGTTTAGTATCAGCGTCCCGTCTGAATCATCGGTATTAATCATTTCTTATGTAGGTTACGAGCCTAAAGAGGTAACAGTTGGTAGTCAGAAGAATCTATCTATCTCGCTGGTTCCAAGTTCTAATTCTTTGGAAGAGGTTGCAGTTGTAGGTTTTGGTACCCAACGAAAAGTTTCATTAATTGGTGCGCAGTCTACCATTAACTCAAAAGAGTTAAAACAACCAGTGGCGAGTGTTACTCAATCATTGGCTGGAAGAATTGCCGGTGTGGTTGGTGTGCAAAGAAGTGGAGAACCTGGTAGAAGTACAGCTGATATCTGGATTCGCGGTATTGCAACTTTTAGTGGTTCAAGTGCTCCGTTGGTATTGGTTGATGGAGTTGAGCGTTCTATTAATGCAATTGATCCGGAAGATATTGAATCATTTACGGTGCTTAAAGACGCATCAGGAACGGCAGTTTACGGTGTTCGTGGGGCCAATGGCGTAATTATCGTCAAAACTAAAACCGGTAAAGTAGGTAAGCCTTCTATCTTTTTCGACTATAATGAAGGGTTAAGCACTTTTGTAAGGCATCCTAAATCGTTAGACGGCGTAACATACATGAATCTTGCTAATGAGGCGTTGACAGGAAGAGGTCAGGCTGCAAAATACTCACAAGATTACATTAATAAAACAGCCTCCGGAGTCGATCCGTTGGTTTATCCGAATGTAAACTGGATGGATGAGCTTTTTGATAAATATAGTAGCACCCGCAGGGCCAACTTAAATGCAAGTGGCGGCGTAGAAAATGCTCAATATTATGTTTCGTTAGCTTATTATAATGAGGGTGGTTTCTTAAAAACGGATGATTTAGCACAGTATAATTCTGCCTTGAACTATACCCGCTACAATTTTACCAGTAACTTAAATCTGAAACTAACCAATACCACCAAATTAGATTTAGGTATTCAGGGTTATGCCTCAAATGGAAATTATCCTGGAGAGAGCACTGAAAATATCTTCGGTTCAGCGTTGGATGTATCTCCTGTAGAATATCCAAAAATCTACCCAGGTGGTTTAATCCCAGGCCGTTCATCAAATGGAGGTTTCCGTAACCCTTATGCAGATTTAACCAGAAGAGGTTATCGTACCGAATTTAGAAATCAATTATACACCAATTTGCGTTTAACGCAAGATTTAAAAATGGTTACCGAAGGTTTAACCGCTACAGCAATGGTTGCTTTCGATGCCTACAACGAGAACTTTATTAGAAGATCAAAAAGAGAAAGTACTTATTTTATTAGAGACATCAACAATCCATATAAAGCTGATGGCAGCTTAGATTTATTTCAATCATTTACCAGTGGAGGTAATTATTTAAGCTTCGAACCTTCAAGAGGAGGAAACAGAAAGTTTTATACTGAAGGTGCAGTGAATTACGACCGGGCTTTTGGAAAACACCGCATAGGAGGTTTAATTTTGGCTTATACTCAGGATTATACCAATCCTTTTGCAGGAGATTTCACAGCTTCAATTCCTGAAAGATTTATTGGGGTTGCGGCTCGTGGAACTTACTCTTACGACGATCGTTACTTTTTCGAAGCAAACTTCGGTTATAATGGATCTGAATTATTTTCTCCGAACAACAGATATGGTTCATTCCCGGCATTTGGCGTGGGCTGGATTCCATCAAATGAAAAGTTTTGGGGTAACATGAAAAACACCATCTCATTCTTAAAATTCAGATACTCAGATGGTATCACAGGTATCGGTAAAATTTCTGATGCCAACCTGGTGGGAAGAAGATTTGCTTATTTAACCTTAGTTTCTGACGGTGCTGCGGGATATCAATTCGGTCGAGGATATGATAACGGAATCAGCGGAATTAATGTAACGGATTATGGTGTTGATGTAGTTTGGGCAGAATCGCGTAAGCAAGATCTCGGTATGGAGATCAAAACTTTAAAGGATAATCTTTATCTGATTGTTGATTTATTCAAGGAGCAGAGAACTGGTATCTTTTTTCAACGTCAATCCATTCCTGGCTATGTGGGTTTAACCAATCAGCCTTATGGTAACTTAGGTGAGGTTGATAACCGAGGCATTGATGCGACATTAGAATATAACTTTAAAGTTGGGCAGGTAGATATCGGTTTGAGAGGAACTTTTACCTACAATAAAGATAAAATCATCAAGGATGATCGCCCGGCGCAACCTTATCCTTGGATGAATCGCGTTGGAACTAACGTACTTTCCAGATTTGGCTACATTGCCGAAAAGTTATATGATACTCAAGAGGAAATTAACGCCAGCGCTGCTCCAGGTTCGAAAAGTAATTTAAGACCAGGCGACATCAAATACAGTGACTTAAATGGTGATGGTTTAATTAACGATTATGATAAGGCTCAAATTGGCAGAGGCGACGTTCCAAACAAAGTTTATGGTTTTGGTCTAAGTGCATCATACAAAGGTTTTGCATTGAGCACATTTTTCCAGGGAACGCATGGTGCTGATATTATGTTAGGT